>NZ_AJVB01000056.1:0-14614 GCF_000278445.1 Rhodococcus sp. R1101 | reverse complement strand
CGAGGTCAGCAACACTTCACGCGGACCGAACATCACCAACTGCCGGCGGAACAACATCCCGATGTTGTCCGGCACCGTGCGCGCCAGATTGATGTTGTGCGACACGATCAGGATCGTCGCGTCGATCTCGGCGTTGATATCGATCAACGTCTGCGAGATGTAGGTGGTGCGCACCGGATCGAGCCCCGAGTCCGGTTCGTCGACCAGGATGATCTCCGGATCGAGCACCAGCGCCCGCGCCAGCCCGGCGCGCTTGCGCATGCCACCGGAGATCTCCCCGGGCAGCTTGTCCTCGGCGCCGAGCAGACCGACGAGCTCGAGCTTGCTCATCACGATCTGCCGGATCTCCGATTCGGTCTTCTTGGTGTGCTCGCGCAGCGGGAAGGCGACATTGTCGTAGAGATTCATCGACCCGAACAACGCACCGTCCTGGAACAGCACCCCGAACAGCTTGCGGATCTCGTAGAGCTCCTTGCTCGAGCACTGCAGGATGTCGGTGCCGTCGATGACGATCGATCCCTGCTCCGGACGCAGCAGACCGATCAGCGACTTGAGGAACACCGACTTACCGGTACCCGACGGGCCGAGCAGCGCGCTGACCTCACCGGCCGGCAGGGTCAACGTCACGTCCTGCCAGATGCGTTGCGAGCCGAAGGACTTGGTCAGTCCCTCGACGGAAACCTCGACTCCCACGATTACCTCCGCTATCCGATACCGTCGCCCCCCTGTGTGGGCTGGGCCACTCTATCGCATGGATAGTGGTACCTGTGACAAGCGATCCTACTCATGAGTAAGGATCTCGTACAAGGGGTATCCAAATCTCGCCTTACGCCGTGACCTGCAGGAACGCCGGGTGAAATACAGTTCGGATATACCGGACATATAGCTCGGAGTTCTTTTCCACGATATGCAGAAGGGCCGTTTCCGCGAAGCGAATTCGCGGAAACGGCCCTTCTGCGGAACCGTCCCGAGGAGCGCCGAACGCTCGACGGGGAAGTTCGGAAACCGTCCTACTTGACGGTGACCTTGGCGCCGGCCTCTTCGAGCTTGGCCTTGGCAGCGTCGGCAGCGTCCTTGGCGACCTTCTCGAGGATCGGCTTCGGAGCACCCTCGACGAGGTCCTTGGCTTCCTTCAGGCCCAGGCCGGAAACGATCTCGCGAACGACCTTGATGACCTGGATCTTCTTCTCGCCGGCACCCTCGAGGATGACGTCGAACTCGTCCTGCTCCTCAGCAGCCTCGGCAGCGGCAGCCGGAGCGCCGGCAGCGGCGACGGCGACCGGAGCAGCAGCGGTGACCTCGAAGGTCTCCTCGAATGCCTTCACGAACTCCGAGAGCTCGAGCAGGGTCAGTTCCTTGAACGCGTCGAGCAGCTCTTCGGTGGTGAGCTTCGCCATGGTGGCGGTCCTTCCTGATAAGTCCCATGTCGCTGATCCGCGACCCGATGGGATGGTGCGTACCGGAGCACGCGTGGATGTATCTTTCGCGGTGATGCGGATTCGCAGTGATGCGGATCAGCGTCAGGCGGCTTCTTCGCCCGCCTTCTTCTCCTGCAGAGCGGCCGCGAGGCGGGCCACCTGAGAAGCGGGGGCGTTGAACAGGCCTGCGGCCTTTGCCAAGTTGCCCTTCATCGCGCCGGCGAGCTTGGCCAACAGCACCTCGCGGGACTCGAGGTCCGCGATTTGGTTGACCTGCTCCACGGACAGCGCAGCGCCGTCCATGTAGCCGCCCTTGATGACGAGTGCCTTGTTGTCCTTCGCGAAGGTCTTGAGAGCCTTCGCAGCGTCCACCGGCTCGCCCTTGACGAACGCGATGGCGGTCGGACCGACGAACAGGTCGTCGAGACCCTCGACGCCCGCCTCAGCGGCGGCACGCTTGACCAGGGTGTTCTTGGCGACGGAGTAGGTGGCACCCTCTCCGAGAGCGCGACGCAGCTCGGTCAGACGTCCCACCGACAGACCACGGTATTCCGTGATCACGGCGGCCGTGGAGGTCTTGAACTGCTCGGTGATCTCCGCAACTGCGGAAACCTTCTCGGGCTTTGCCATACTTCGCCTCCTCTCAGTAACAGTCGTTTTCCCGGTGTCCCGACTGGGACGCCCCACCGGGGACCGCAGTGGCCGGAAACGACGAACGCCCCGGCGCAGGGCACACGGGGCGTACAGGAGGAGGAACATCGATCGCGCGCGGAGCACGTTCGCGGTTCGCATCTTTCCTGACCTCGTCCTCCTGCGTGGGCCGCCGGACAACTCCGGACCTTCAACCGATCCGCACGCGGATTCGGTGACCAACGGTCTTGGGTAGAACATGATCGGGGTGAAGATCGGCACACGCCGAACTACCCGACCACTGTAGCGGACGAGCTCCTTCGAATGCAAAACGGCCGGCACAGCGATGCTGTGCCGGCCGTTCCGGATGCAAGATCTGCTGCCTGCAGGGCGAATTACTCCGCGGTCTCGAGGAGGTTGCGGGTGCGCTGCGGATCCACCGGGATGCCCGGGCCGGTGGTCGTAGCGATCGTGACCTTCTTGATGTAGCGGCCCTTCGCGCTGGACGGCTTGGCGCGGAGCACCTCGTCCAGAGCAGCAGCGTAGTTCTCGACCAGCTTGGTCTCGTCGAACGAGGCCTTGCCGATCACGAAGTGCAGGTTGGCGTTCTTGTCGACGCGGAAGCTGATCTTGCCACCCTTGATGTCGGTGACGGCCTTCGCGACGTCCGGGGTGACCGTACCCGTCTTCGGGTTCGGCATCAGACCACGGGGACCGAGGACGCGGGCGATACGACCGACCTTCGCCATCTGATCGGGAGTCGCGATGGCGGCGTCGAAGTCCAGCCAGCCGCCCTGGATGCGCTCGATCAGATCCTCGGCGCCGACCACATCGGCACCGGCGGCCTCTGCCTCGGCAGCCTTCTCGCCCACCGCGAAGACGATGACGCGAGCGGTCTTACCCGTGCCGTGCGGCAGGTTGACCGTGCCGCGCACCATCTGGTCCGCCTTACGGGGATCCACACCGAGTCGCATGGCGACCTCGACGGTGGCGTCGTAGTTCTTCGAGGTGGTCTCCTTCGCGAGCTTGGCAGCTGCGAGGGGGCTGTACAGGTTGTCCGAGTCGATCTTCTCGGCCGCGGCGAGGTATGCCTTGCTGCGCTTTGCCATGTTCTTTCCTAACTTCTCACCGACAGGTGAATGGTTCGGGCGTGGTAGCGGGCCTGGCCGGCCCTCCCACGAGTACTACTTGGGGTGGGACTCAGCCCTCGACCGTGATGCCCATCGACCGAGCGGTGCCGGCGATGATCTTCGCGGCGGCCTCGATGTCGTTGGCGTTCAGGTCTTCCTGCTTGGTCTTGGCGATCTCGCGCACCTGATCCATGGTCACCTTGGCGACCTTGGTCTTGTGCGGCTCGCCGGAGCCCTTCTGCACGCCCGCAGCCTTGAGCAGCAGCTTGGCGGCCGGAGGCGTCTTCAGCTTGAAGTCGAACGAGCGGTCCTCGTAGACCGTGATCTCGACCGGCACGACGTTTCCGCGCTGCGACTCGGTCGCGGCGTTGTACGCCTTGCAGAACTCCATGATGTTGACGCCGTGCTGGCCCAGCGCGGGGCCGACCGGCGGAGCCGGGTTGGCCGCGCCGGCCTGGATCTGGAGCTTGATGAGCCCGGCGATCTTCTTCTTCTTGGGGGGCATCTCTATTCCTAGTTTCTTGCTCGGTGTGGTTCTTGCGTACTGCTACTGCAAGTCTGTGCGCGCCGGATGCCGGCGCCGTCGGGTCCTGGGGACCGTCAGATCTTCGACACCTGGTTGAACGACAACTCCACGGGAGTCTCACGGCCGAAGATCGACACCAGGACCTTGAGCTTCTGCTGCTCGGCGTTGACCTCGCTGATGGAGGCGGGCAGCGTGGCGAACGGACCGTCCATCACGGTGACGGACTCGCCGACCTCGAAGTCCACCTCGATGGCGGGCTTCGCAGCGGCGGCGGGAGCCTGCTCGCCTGCGGCCGGGGCGCCTGCCGCCGGCTTCTTCTTCGCCTGCTGCGGAAGGAGGAACTTCACGACCTCCTTGATCGTCAGCGGCGACGGACGCGAGGTGGCTCCGACGAAACCGGTGACGCCGGGCGTGTTCCGGACGGCACCCCACGACTCGTCGTTGAGTTCCATCCGCACCAGGATGTAACCGGGCAGGACCTTGCGGTTGACCTGCTTGCGCTGGCCGTTCTTGATCTCGGTGACCTCTTCGGTCGGCACCTCGACCTGGAAGATGTACTCGGTGAGGTCGAGGTTCTGCACGCGGGTCTCGAGATTGGTCTTGACCTTGTTCTCGTAGCCGGCGTAGGAGTGCACGACGTACCAGTCGCCGGGCTCGCGCCGCAGCTGCTTCTCGAGGGCCTCGGCCGGGTCGACCTCGTCCTCGACCGCCTCGGCGGCGTCGGCTTCGGCGCCATCCGTTGCGTCGGATACATCGGCATCGGACTCGGCAGCAGTGTCGGACTCGGAGACCTCGGTGTCCGCATCCGCCGACTCGGCCGTCACGTCGTCAACCAAGGCCTCGTCCGAAACGTGCTCCTCGGCCGAAGCCTCGTACGAGTCGTTCTCGGGGGTGCTCACCGGGCACTTTCCTCTCGTCGATCACATTTTTCGTCTCGCGCGCGGACAGGCGCTAACCGAACAACCAGCTGACGCCCTGCACGAACGCCAGATCCAATCCGAAGATGAACGCCGTCATGACGGTCACGAACGCAATCACCACGAGCGTGTAGGTGGTCAACTGCTTGCGATTGGGCCAGATCACCTTGCGGAGCTCGGCGACGACCTCACGGAAGAAGCGCGCGAGACGCTTGAAGATGTTCTCGGGCTTCGCGGCGGGACGATCGCTCACGGCCGTGGCCGCACGCGACGTCTTGTTCGTGGACACCGCGCTCGTCGTGGACGCCGAGGAACCGGCTGCACCACGACGGGTGACCCGCTTACCGGTAGGCCGAGCGACCGCGGAGGAACCGTCGGGGGTTGCGCCGGTAGCCGTTCCAGCGTCGCCGGGAGTGTTCCCTGCGGTGCCGCTGTGGCGCTGACCGCGCTCCTCGCTCACATCGTTCCTCTCGGTCGCTGGCAGTCCGGGGGCAGGGGCGACAGGACTTGAACCTGCAACCTGCGGTTTTGGAGACCGCTGCTCTGCCAATTGAGCTACGCCCCTCTGGTCGGACATCCACACTCGCACGAAGCGAGTGTCCGGAACCGACCCATCTGCGACCACATGACACGCGCGCTACCCCGTCGGGCCGTGACGGCCTTCGAAGAGCAGCGCGCTGCTATGCGATCCCAGAAGCCTAAGTGTACTGCATTGCCCCGGGACAAACCCAATCCGCTCGGCCGTCAGGCCAAACGGACCGTTGCCGTGGCCCGCCCGAAGATCTTCCGACCGTCGGACTTCGCCACGATAGCGACCACTGCTGTCTTGCTCTCCTCGTCCACCGACTTGATCCTGCCGGTGAACTCGATCTCGGCGGCCTTGTCGGCCTCCACATACACCGGGCTGGTGAATCGAACGTTGTATTCGGTCACCGCACCGGGGTCTCCCAGCCACTCCGTGACGAAGCCGGCCGCGATGCCCATCGAGAGCATGCCGTGCCCGACGACATCACGCAAGCCGGCCAGTTCGGCCACCTTGTCGCTCCAGTGGATCGGGTTGGGATCACCCGACACACCTGCATAGTTGACCAGATTTCCGCGCGTGAGTGTGACGACCTTCGACGGAAGCTCGTCCCCTACCGCGACATCCGCGAAGCTACGGAGTGTCACTGTGCATCACCACATCCTTGACCGCGTGTGCGATGTTGTCGTCGACCTCGCCACCGGATCGGGCCACGAGCGTCGTCCAGGACGTGAGCACGAGGTTGTCGTACTGGTCCGTGATCACGTTCTTCGTGGTGATGATGTCGCTGCCGGCCGCCTGACGGAAATCGTCGAGGTAGACGTCGCAGAAGAGCCGGTCGCCGGCCTGGATCGGGCGATGGTAGACCATCCGTTGATCGGTCTGCATGATCTGGCTCAGGTCGTATCCGGTGACGACCTCTTCGAACAGCTTCCGCTGCGCGATCATGCCGACGATGGACACGAAGGTCAGCGGGGCGATCACCCCGTCGTAACCCAGTCCGCGGGCGGCGTCGTCGTCGTGATGCGCCGGATGCGCATCGCGCACGGCCCGGGCGTACTCGCGGATCTTCTCGCGACCCACCTCGTAGTAGTCGTCCACCCGGTAGTGGTGCCCGACCATGGACTTGGCGTGCGCGGCGGCATCGAACGGGATCCCGGCCTGTTCGGTCGCGTCCACCGATTCCTGGTTCTCGAGTACGTTCGTCATACGCAAAACCTCCGCAATCCCGACGACGCCAACTGGCACGGTCGGTATTGCGGAGACCTTATGCGTCGACGTCGTTCCGACCGGCTACTTGGACTCGCGGTGCGACTGGTGCGTACCGCAGTTCGGGCAGAACTTCTTCAGTGCGAGCCGGTCGGGGTCGTTGCGACGGTTCTTCTTGGTGATGTAGTTGCGGTGCTTGCACACCTCGCAGGCCAAGGTGATCTTCGGCCGAACGTCAGTAGAGGAGGCCACGGGATGCCTTCTTTCGCGTCAATCCGATCAGTATCGATCAGGGTGGATCAATGAACTTTTGGTAGCGGTGACCGGACTTGAACCGGCGACGCAACGATTATGAGTCGTTTGCTCTACCAACTGAGCTACACCGCCTCGGTGCCGAGTGTCGCTACGAAGGCGGCACCTCAATCCAGCGAGCCCCCTGACGGAATCGAACCGTCGACCTTTTCCTTACCATGGAAACGCTCTGCCGACTGAGCTAAGGGGGCGTGGCCTCCGGAGCATCTCTGCTCGCTGCGGCCTCCAAAAGATTACACACACTCGGTCCCGGTGCAAAATCCGCAGGTAGAGACACATAAACGGGCACTGCTCGTCGGGCACTGCTCGTCGGGCTGCGCCTGTCGAGTCCTTGCGTCGGTGTGCGCTCGCGCATGCGTACCCGCGCTCACCGCCGGCGGTGAGCACCGGGAGGGTGACCACCGGGAACGACGCGGCGTGGAAGAGACCGGCATGCGAGACGACCCGGAAATGCAGAACGGCCCCGGTTCCGAAGAACCGGGGCCGTTCCGGTGGCAGGTGTAGGATTCGAACCTACGTAGGCGTAAGCCGACGGATTTACAGTCCGCTCCCATTGGCCGCTCGGGCAACCTGCCGGGTGCTATCGGGACCGCGTCCTCGATGCGTTTGGAAGAATACAACGCATACCCCCCCGAAACGCAAACCGAGTGGTCACAGCTCCGCGCGACCCGATAGCGTCGGGTGGACAGAACCCTTACAGATCGACCCGGAAGTGGAGTGAGACGTGGCTGATTCGTCGTTCGATGTGGTGAGCAAGGTCGACCGCCAGGAAGTGGACAATGCGCTGAACCAGGCGGCGAAGGAGATCGCCAACCGCTTCGATTTCCGGAACACCGGGGCGCACATCGAGTGGTCGGGCGACGAGGCGATCACGATCTCGGCCGAGACCGAGGACCGCGCGCTCGCGGCGCTGGAGGTCTTCAAGGAGAAGCTGATCCGTCGCGATCTGTCGCTGAAGTCGTTCGACGCCGGCGAGCCGACGCAGTCCGGCAAGGTGTACAAGATCACCGGCACCCTGGTGCAGGGCATCAGCCAGGAGAACGCCAAGAAGATCTCCAAGCTGATCCGCGACGAGGGCCCGAAGGGCGTCAAGGCGCAGATCCAGGGCGAGGAGCTTCGCGTGACCAGCAAGAAGCGCGACGACCTGCAGGCCGTCATCGCTCTGCTCAAGAACGCCGACCTCGACATCGCCCTGCAGTTCGTCAATTACCGCTGACGCACCCCGTCCTACGACTCCGCCCGCGACGATCGTCGCGGGCGGAGTCGTCCCGGTCGTGGAGTTCCCGGATCAGCGCATCCCCGCCATGCGTTCGAGACGCTCGATGCGATCGGCCATCGGCGGGTGGGTGGAGAACAACCGGCTCATCTTGTCGCCCGCCCGGAACGGCTCGGCGATCATCAGGTGAGACTGCGCCGCGAGTTTCGGTTCGGGCGGTAGCGGCGCCGCCTGCGTGCCGAGCGCGAGCTTCCGCAGCGCCGATGCGAGAGCCAGCGGATCACCCGTGAGCTCGGCGCCCGACTGGTCGGCCTGGTACTCGCGCGACCTCGACACGGCGAGTTTCACCACCGACGCCGCGATCGGGCCGAACAGGGAAACCAGCAGCAGCGCCAGCGGATTCGCACCGCCCTCCCGGTTACCGAAGGCCGACGCGAAGAAGGCGAAGTTCGCCAGACCCGAGATGACGGCGGCCATCGCACCGGCAACCGACGAGATGAGGATGTCGCGGTTGTAGACATGGGCGAGTTCGTGTCCGAGCACCGCGCGCAGTTCCCGCTCGTTCAGGATCTCGAGGATGCCCGTCGTGCAGCACACGGCGGCATTGCGCGGATTACGCCCCGTCGCGAACGCATTGGGAGCGTTGGTGGGACTGATGTACAGCCGTGGCATGGGCTGGTGCGCCGCGGTCGCCAACTCCCGCACGATCCGGTACATCGCCGGTGCCTGCACCTCGGTGACCGGCTGGGCGTGCATCGCCCGCAACGCGAGCTTGTCGCTGTTGAAGTACGCGTAGCCGTTCATGCCGACCGCGAGGACGATCGACATCAGCAGGACGGTCGAGTTCTGGAACAACGACCCGACGAACACGATCAGCGCGGACATTCCGACCAACAGACCGGCCGTCTTGAGACGGTTCGAGTATCCGTGCACGTCGCACCCCTTCCGCACCACGATTCCCCACTCGTTCGTCCAACGAACGAGCAGGCGGTGCGGTTCCCGCCCCGAACGGGGCGGGAGTGCGCGACGGTCCGTCAGCCGACCCGGGCGACCGTGAAGTCCACGAGACGCCGCAGCGCCTCGTTCGCCGGGCCCTGCGGTAGGGCGTCGAGCTCGGCGTGAGCGCGGGCCGCGTAGGTCGCGAGGGTCGCTTTCGCCGCGTTCATGCCGGGCGAGCGGACGAGCAACTCGAGCGCTTCGGCGACCAGCGCTTCGTCCTCGATGGGACCGACGAGCAGTTCGCGGAGGCGATCCGCCTCGGGCCCGCTCTCCTGCAGCGCGTACAGCACCGGCAGGGTGTACACACCCTCGCGAAGATCGGTTCCCGGCGTCTTGCCCGACTCCGAGGTGTCCGACGCGATGTCGATGATGTCGTCGACGATCTGGAAGGCGGTGCCGACGGCGTCGCCGAGCCGTTCGAGACGCTCGACGTGTTCCGGAGCGGCTCCCGAGAACGTTCCCCCGAACCGCCCGCTGGCGGCGATCAGAGAACCGGTCTTCTCCCAGATCACCCGCAGGTAGTGCTCGATGGGGTCGTCGTCGGTGCGCACGCCGATGGTCTCGCGCATCTGGCCGGTGACCAGCTCGGCGAAGGTCTCCGCGATGATCTGCACTGCCGACGGGCCGAGAGTCGACACCAGCCGGGAGGCATGGGCGAACAGGTAGTCGCCGGCGAGGATCGCGACGCTGTTACCCCAGCGCACGTTGGCGCTCGGTGCTCCACGTCGCATCGTCGCCTCGTCCATGACGTCGTCGTGGTACAGCGTCGCGAGGTGCACGAGCTCGACGACGGTCGCCGCTGTCACCACGGCGGGATCGGTCGGCTTCGGCCCGAGCTGTGCGGTGAGGATCGTGAACAGCGGCCGGAACCGCTTGCCGCCCGCCTTCGCCAGGTGCAGCGCGGCCTCCGTCAAGAAGTCCTCACCGTCGGACAGTTCCTCGACCAGGAGTTTCTCGACGCTCGCGAGGCCGTCCCCGACAGTCGCGGCGAGGATCGGATCGCCGAGTTCCACACCGGCCACGACGGTGCTCGGCGTCGCATCGGCCGAACCGGCGGTCCGAGCCGCCCCCTCAGTGCTCACGATGACGTACCCATCCTGTCTGTCGCCTCGACTTCACCGTAGTGAACCTAGCCGTTCGTTCCCCGATCCACCTCGTCGAGGCGGCAGATCGCGGCCTGAGAAGATGGAACGGTGGTGGCCGAACACTCCGCGCGAGATCCGCGGCAATCCCAGTCCTGCGTTCCCGACAGTACCGATGTTCTCGTCGTCGGTGCCGGTCCAGCCGGTTCCGCCGCTGCCGCATGGGCTGCCCGCGCCGGTCGAGACGTCCTGCTCGTCGATGCCGCGACCTTCCCTCGCGACAAGACCTGCGGCGACGGACTGACGCCGCGCGCCGTCGCCGAACTCGACGAACTCGGGCTGGGCGACTGGCTGCGCACCCGCGCCGTCAACCGCGGTCTGCGCCTCGAAGGCTTCGGTGGGCGCTTCGAACTCCCGTGGCCCGACTCGTCGTTCCCGACCGTGGGCAGTGCCGTGCCGCGCACCGAACTCGACGCGCGGATCCGGCAGGTCGCGCTCGACTCGGGAGCCCGCGCCGTGGACGGAACGAAAGCCGTCGACGCCGAACGCGACGGCGACCGGGTCTCGGCCGTGGTCTTCCGCACCGCCGACGGACCGCGGACCGTCGCGTGCCGCACTCTGATCGTGGCCGACGGGGTGCGTTCACCCCTCGGCAAGGTTCTCGGTCGCCGCTGGCACCGCGACACCACCTACGGCGTGGCCGCTCGCGCCTACGCCACCTCCCCGCGCAGCGACGATCCGTGGATCACCTCGCACCTCGAACTGCGCGACGACGCCGGGGCCGTCCAGCCGGGCTACGGCTGGGTGTTCCCGCTCGGCACCGGCGAGGTGAACCTGGGGGTGGGCACCCTCGCGACCGCCTCGCGACCGGCGAACGGATCGCTGCGCCCGCTCATCGATCTGTACGCGCGGCAGCGCCGCGCCGAGTGGGAACTCGGCGAGGTGACGCGGGTGGCGTCGGCGCTGCTCCCCATGGGCGGAGCGGTGTCGGGAGTCGCGGGCAGGAACTGGGCGCTGATCGGTGATGCCGCGGCGTGTGTCAACCCGCTCAACGGCGAGGGCATCGACTACGGACTCGAAGGCGGTCGGCTGATCGCCGGACTGCTCGACGCCGACGATCTCACCGACCTGTGGCCGGCGACGCTGCGCTCCCATTACGGTCGCGCATTCTCGACCGCGCGTCGCCTCGCGAGCCTGCTCACGATCCCGAAGTTCCTGCCGACGACGGGCCCGGTCGCGATGCGGTCGCGGGCGATGATGTCGGTCGCGGTGCGGGTGATGGGCAATCTCGTCACCGACGAGGACGCCGATCTCGTCGCCCGCGTGTGGCGCACGAGCGGTCACCTCTCGATGCGATGGGATCGGCAACCACTCTTCGCCTGAGCAGTGCACGGCAGCGCTACCGCACTACAGCGGTACCGACGCGCGACTACGTGCGCACCGCTCGGTGCAGCGCCGTGATGCCACCGGTGAGATTGCGCCACTTCACGTCGCTCCATCCCGCGGCCTCGATGCGCCGGGCGAGCTGTTCCTGATCGGGCCAGGCCCGGATCGATTCGGCGAGGTAGACGTAGGCGTCGGGATTGCTGCTGACCGCCCGCGCGACCCGCGGCAGCGTCCGCATCAGGTACTCCATGTACACGGTGCGCAGCGGTTCCCGCACGGGCGTGGAGAACTCGCACACCACCAGGCGCCCGCCCGGCTTGACCACGCGGGCGATCTCGCGCAGCCCTTCGTCCGGGTCGGCGACGTTGCGCAGTCCGAAGGAGATGGTCGCGGCGTCGAAGACCGCGTCGGCGAACGGCAGTCGCATCGCGTCGCCGGCGACCATCGGGACGTTGCGGAACTCGCCGGCGTGCAGCATGCCCTTCGAGAAGTCGGTGGCGACGACCCACGCGCCGGAGCGTCCGAGTTCGACGGTGGACACCCCGGTGCCCGCGGCGAGGTCGAGTACACGCTCGCCCGGCTTCAGATCGAGTGCCGCCCGGGTCGCGCGACGCCACCCGCGGTCCTGCCCGAACGACAGGACGGTGTTGGTCAGGTCGTAGCGTGCAGCCACCCCGTCGAACATGGACGCGACCTCACGCGGGTCCTTGTCGAGCGACGCGCGTGATCCCTGAGTTGTTGCCACGGCCGAAACGTTACCCGCTCCCCTGCCGGGCCTCGGCCGTCACGCCGCCCCGTGGAGAGAGTGCACGGGCAGACCCCGGACGCGGTTGTAGTGCGCAAGAAGCTGCTCGCACACCACCGGCCAGGTGCGTCCGAGCACTCCACGGCGCGCCGCACGCCCGAATTCGTCCCGGACCCCGGGAGCGAGCAGTGCGTCGACAGCTCCGGGCAGCAACTCGGCGAACCGGTCCACGGGCAGGCGGTAGCCGTTGCGGCAGTGGGCGACGAGGTCTCGGGGCCCACCTGCGTCCGGCACGATCGCCGGGACTCCGCTCGCCAGTGCCTCCTGCACGGCTTGGCAGAAGGTCTCGTGTTCGCCGGGGTGGACGAACACGTCGAGGCTCGCGTAGGCACGGGCCAGTTCCTCTCCCCCGAGCTGCCCGGTGAACACGGCCGACGGCAGGTGCCGTTCGAGCCGCGACCGTTCGGGACCGTCGCCGACCACGACGAGCTGCAACCGCGGGTCGTGGGCGAGGGTCGCGAGCCGTTCGACATGCTTCTCGGGCGCGAGGCGTCCCACGAAACCCACGATCGGGCGGCCCTCCGGCGCCCAGCGGGCGCGCAGATCCTCGTCCCGCCGGGACGGCGCGAAACGATCGGTGTCGATGCCCCGCGACCAGCGCTGCACGCGCGGGATGCCGTGGGCGACGAGGGCGTCCACAGCGGCGGTCGAGGGTGCGAGGGTGAGTTCGCAGCCGCGGTGCAGGCGCCGCGTCCATCGCCAGGACGCACGCGCCGCGAGGCCGAGCCCGTAGCTGGAGGCGAATCCGGCCACATCCGTCTGATAGACCGCGACCGTCGGAACGTCGAGGCGTCCCGCGGCGGCGAGACCGCCGGCACCGAGCACGAACGGGGACGCGAGGTGCACCACGTCCGGTGCGAAATTCCGCAGGACCGGAAGGAGCTCCGGGCCGGGCACGCCGATCGGGAGGGAGCTGATCCTCGGTACCCGCACGGCCGGTACGCGGTGGACGGGTGTCCCGTGATGGTCGGAGGGAGCGGGCGGACTACCGGCGACCGTGTCGGGCGCGACGACCAGCGCATCGTGGCCGGTGCGGTCGAGGTGCTCGAGGATGCGGAGCACCGAGTTGGGTGACACCGTTGACGTTCGGAAGGAAGGATTCCGCGACGATGGCTACTCGCACTCCGCCAGCGTGGCGAGGTTCCGGGTCGAGCAGGTGCGCCCTCGGTGATCGGCGAGCGAAGTCGCGGCGAACGTTCCGTTCGTCACATCCGCAGCCGACGATCCTGCCTTCCGGGAGCGGGAGCGGCGTCGCCCTTCCGCCCGAGGCGGATCAGCAGGGGCGTGGCGATCATCCATGTGACGACGATCACGGATCCGGTGGGGATCAGCGCGACGCGGGCATCGCGTCCGGTCACTCGCACGAGATCGGGATCACTGCGGGCGTACTCGACGGCGATCCGCTGACCGGCGGTCAGCCCCGTCGGGTACAGGACCCCGAGTTCGGGATTGTGCGTGACGCCGTCGGGGGTGACGAAACTCACCGCCGAGCGGAGGGATCCGGCCGAGAGCACCTCCGCGACGGCCGTCCCGGTGTCGGACCGGATGGTGAGGTCGTTGCGGAGAGCGCCGAGGAACAGGATCACCGCGAGACCGGAGATCGCCACCGCGACGACGAGAACCGCGCGCCGCGCACGCTCGGATCCGCTCACAGCTGCGCTCGCACCGCCGCGTGGAGTTCGCGCAGCCCTGCCCGGTCGGTGGTGACCTCGACCACGCGAACGCCTGCGGGTGGCGGCGCCGTATCGGCGAGGGCCAGAGCGAGTCCCTGCAGATCCACCCGCTCGTGCGGAATTCGGTAGGCCGCGCACAGCGCCGCGAGGTCCATGCCGTGCGGGGTGCCGAAGACACGCTCGAAGACACCCGCGTACTGCGGGTCGCCCTGTTCGAGCAGTTCGAAGATTCCGCCGCCGTCGTCGTTGGCGACGACGATGGTGAGATTCCGCGGACGCGGTTCGGACGGCCCGATGAGCAGACCCGACGCGTCGTGCAGGAAGGTCAGGTCGCCGAGCAACGCGACGGTCCGTCCCTGCTCGTAGGCCAATGCGGCACCGAGCGCGGTGGACACGGTGCCGTCGATCCCCGCGACACCGCGGTTCGACAGCACCTTCACCTCCGGCTTCGGGTAGCCGACGAGCGCAGCGTCGCGCACCGGATTCGACGCGCCGAGCAGCAGCTGGTCGCCGGGCTTCAAGGCGTCCGTCACGATCGCGGCGACGTGCAGCCCGGTGGGCTTCGGATGCCCGTCGAGCTGGGCTCGCACGGCCTTGTCGGTGTGCGCCGACAGCTGGCGGCACCGTTCGAGCCACGCCTCGTCGGGCGTTCCCGACACCACCGCGCGGGTGCCGGTCGCGATGACGTTGCCCGAGACGTCGGGCCAGCGCGGACCGGTGGTCAGCGCGTACACCGCGACGGCGGGATCGGCGAGCAGGTTCGACACCGGCCGGTGCAGGGTGGGCCG
>NZ_AJVB01000055.1:0-14618 GCF_000278445.1 Rhodococcus sp. R1101 | reverse complement strand
GGTCGTCGGCGGGGTCGTCGCGCTGCTCGCCGTGCTGTACGTGGCCGATCTCGCGATGTCGTCGGGCAAGGTCCCGCGTGGGGTCACCGTCGCGGGGGTCGAGATCGGCGGGATGTCGCTCGACGCGGCCGAGGCGGAGCTCACCGAACAACTGACGCCGCGGCTCGACGCTCCTGTGGACGTCACCGCCGGCGACACTCGGGGACAGCTCGTGCCGTCGGAGGCCGGCATCGGTATCGATTGGCCGGCGACCCTCGACAATGTGGGTGCGCAGCCGCTCAATCCGTTCACGCGATTGGCGTCCTTCTTCGGGAACGACGAGGTAGGCGTGGTCTCCACGCGCGACGAGGCCGCCCTCTCGGCGGCCATCGAGAAGGCAGCCGCCGCCGCTGCGCACGAACCGCGCGAGGGCAACATCGTCTTCGAGGACGGCACACCCGTCCCGGTGACGCCGCAGCCCGGTCAGCAACTCGACGTCGCTGTCGCGGGCGACGTCTTCGCCGAGCGCTGGCCGTCCGGCAACGTCTCGCTGCCCGTCGAGAGCGTCGATGTCACCGTCACCCGCGAGGGCCTCGACCGGGCGCTCGCGGAGGTCGCCGTCCCGGCTGTGGCGCAGGACCTGGTCGTCCGGGGACTCGACGGGGCCATCGGTGTGCTGCCGCGTGATGCGGTGGGCGCCGTCCTGTCGTTCGTGCCCGACGGGTCGGGGGGACTCGAACCGCAGTACGACACCGAGGCCGCGATCGGCATCCTCGCGCCGCAGCTCGCGCCGTCGGAGACCGAACCGAAGGATGCGCGGATCGTCCTCGACGGCGGTCGTCCGACGATCGTGCCCAGCGAGACCGGTGAGATGGTCGACTGGCCCGTCACCCTGGAGAAACTGCCCGACTTGCTGAAGCAGGAGGGCGACCGCAGCATCGACGCGGTGTACAAGAAGGCCGAGCCGAAACTCACCACCGAAGGTGCCGAGAAGCTCGGCATCAAGGAAGTGGTCGCGGAGTACACCACCGGTGGGTTCGAGTACGCGTCCGGTGTGAACATCCGCCTGGCGGCGCAGGAGATCAACGGCGCCATCGTCGAGCCCGGGGAGACCTTCTCGTTCAACGACTACACCGGACCACGTGGTGCGGCGCAGGGTTACATCGAGTCGGGCATCATCGAGGCCGGACGTCCCGGCAAGGCCGTGGGCGGCGGCATCAGCCAGCTCGCGACCACCCTCTACAACGCGACCTATTTCGCCGGCATGGAGGACGTCGAGCACACCGAGCACAGCTACTACATCTCCCGGTACCCGGCCGCGCGTGAGGCCACGATCTACGATGGCGCGATCGACCTGAAGTTCCGCAACCCGTTCGACACGGGTGTGCTGATCCAGACGATCGGCACCAGCTCCGACATCACGGTGCGCATCTGGGGAACGAAGACGGTCGACGTCCAGTCCGTCACGGGCAACCGCACGAACTACACCTCGCCCAACACCATCACGCTGCCCGCCGGCCCCTCGTGCATTCCTTCGAGCGGCGCGCAGGGCTTCACGGTCACCGATACCCGGATCGTCACCGATGCCCGGACGGGCGCGCAGATTTCGAACACGACGCGCACGGTCCGTTACGACCCGGTCCCGGTCGTCAAGTGCGTCAGCCCCGAGCCGGAGCCGAGCGACGAGCCCTCGGGCGGTGGAGACGCTGCGGCGTCCGGCGACGCCGAGGCGGATGCGCCCGCGCCGGCACCGCAATCGCCTGCGGCCGGGGAACCCGCGACGGGCGGCCCCGAGGAGGAATAGCGGACGTCCTCGAAATGTGGGGAGGTTGTGTGCGGTTCCGGTGAAGAACTCGCACACAACCTCCCCTTTTCGTCACTCGGGGAGCGGCGCCGCGTCGGGGTTCTCGCTCTTCCCGGACCCCACTCGGGCTTCTACTCTGGGTGCACGACAACCGTGCGACGGACTGTGGAGACCACAATGTCTCGGTCGGCTGAAAACGTTCCGCCACCTCGACCACGCTCGGACCCGGCCGAGGCGGATCACGATGCTGTGACTCCGCCACCTGCTCGCCGAGCCGCCCCGCGAGTGCTCGAGAGCGCCGTCGGCATGGTTCGTCTGCTTCGCGCACGACGGCTGCACAATCCCCGTAGGAATGTGGGGCAGCGGGTGCGGTTCGCCGACGGCAGTAGCGCTGTGGTGTATCGCGAGACCCGAGTGGACGACGGCAGAGCAGACGACCCGGCCCTACTGGTCGTCGGATTCGTCCTGCGCGGCATCCGCGGTCCCGCTCATCGCGCCTTTCGGCTGGAGAGCTGGCTGAACATTCCGATGTTCGTCGGGTTCCCGGGATTCCGCTCGAAACTGTGGATGACGCACGACGAGCACGGCTGCTATCGGGGCATCTACGAATGGGACGGCGCCGAGCGGGCCGCTTCCTACGTGCGCGCCTTGAGTTGGGTACTCGGATTGGTCAGTGTCACCGGCTCGATCAGGGCGCACATCGTGCCGGGAGTACACCGCGACGATGCGCTGAGCCGCCCGGAACTGTTATCGGGTTCGCACGCAGAGAAGACGAAGACGTGGTGGCAGCCCACGGTTCCGGTCGGCCTGCGCTGAACCGAGTCGACATCCTGGTCGTCGGTGCCGGTCCCGTCGGTGCCGCGGTGGCGCTGCATGCCCACAGGCACGGTGCCGGCGTCTGCGTGGCGGAGCGTCGCACCGAGTTGCAGCGGCCCTCCCGCTCGATGCTGTTGTGGTCGCGCACGCTGGAATCACTGCACCCGCTGGGGGTCGTCCACGAACTCGAATCGCGGTCCCTTGCGCGACTGCGCACACAGCTGCACCTCGGCGAGCGGACGGTCGACGTCGCGCTCGCCGATCTCGCGGTACCGGACCGGTTCCGGCAACCGCTGATGGTTCGGCAGGCGCTCCTCGAATCGGCACTGCACAGGGCAGTGGCCGACAGCGGAGTTCCCCTCCTGACAGGTGCCGAGCTCGACGGATTGTGGAACGACCGGGACGGGGTTCTCGCCCGGTTGCGTACCCGTGGCGGGCACCGATACGTGCATTGCCGGTTCCTGGTCGGTTGCGACGGGGCGGACAGCACGGTGCGCCGCTCGATTCGGATCCCGTGGCACGGTCACACCTATCGCGAGGAGGCGGTACTCGCGGATCTGGACCTCGAGGATCTGTCCCCGACCACGGTTCACATCGGGGCGGGCCCTGCCGGCATCGGCTTCCTCTTCCCGGAAGGGGAGCACGAAGCGCGCTGGCGGCTCGTCGCCACCCGGGCCGCGACCGGAGACGACGTCCCGCCGGGACGCGACGGGCCGCCGGTCTCCGTGTCCGAGATCCGAACCGTGCTCGAGGGGGCGAATCTTCCGGGGCAAGTGGGCGCGGCAGCGTGGTCGACACGTGTACGGTTGCAGCGCGCTCGGGCGGCCCGATTCCGGTCGGGTCCGGTATTTCTTGCAGGGGACGCGGCCCACGTGTTCTCACCTGCCGGCGCGCAGGGAGTGAACACCGGGCTGCAGGATGCCGCCAATCTGGGATGGAAGCTTGCTGTCGCGTGCGGCGGTTCGACCGATCCGGAGCGTCTGCTCGCATCGTACGACGCGGAGCGACGGCCTGTCGCCCACAAGGTCGGCACCCTTACCGAGCTGATCCTGCACGCGGAAGGGGATTCGCGACTGCCGTTCCGCTTCCTCCGTACCGCCGTGCTGCCGGCGGTGGCCCCGGCCGTGCCCGCCCTGTCGCGGCTTCATCTGCTCACCGCAACGGCGGGCGCGACGCTGTCGCAGGACTGGGTTTCGTACCGCGCCGGCCCGATCACCGAAGGACATCGGTGCCGCGGGGCCGGCCGACTGCAGGCGGGCGACCCGCTTCCCGACATCGAGGTGGTCACCAGAGGACGAGCGAGCCGGGTGCACGACCTGACCTGCTCACCGGGTATTCACGTATTGCACGGCCCGGCAACACTTCTGCACCCGGTATCCGGGACGGTGGCGGTGACCTGTCATCCGATCGACACATGGCCGCCGCGCCGGATTCTCGCCGTCAGACCGGACGGATACATCGGCTACCGCGACGACTCCGGTGATCCGTCCACCCTGGATCGGTGGCTGCGCACGGTAACAGGTACGGCCGAGCCTGCCGGGGCAGGGCGGCCCGGCCGATGACGACGGCCGCTGCGACCCTCTTGCCGAGAGTCGCAGCGGCCGTTCGCACTACCGCGGTGAGCGGTTCGATCAGAACGCGGCTTCGTCGAGTTCCATGATGTCGAGGTCGACGTCGGTGATGATCTGACGCGCGACGCTCAGCTCGGGCAGCACGTTCTTGGCGAAGAAGGACGCTGCCGCGACCTTGCCCTCGTAGAACGCCTTGTCCGCAGCATCGGTGCCGGCATCGAGCGCACCGAGGGCGATCTCGGCGTGCTCGAGCAGCAGCCAGCCGATCATCAGGTCGCCGAATGCCTCGAGGAAACGGACGGAGCCGAGGCCGACCTTGTACAGCTCGGTGGGCTGTTCCTGCGCACCCATCAGGTACTGGGTGAGCGTCGCGACCATCGTCTGGGTCTCGCCGAGCGCGGTGGCCAAGAGCGTGCGCTCCTTCTTCAGACGCTGATCGGCGTCGTCGCGCTCGACGAACTTCTTGATCTCACCGGCGATGTGGGCGAGCGCCACGCCACGGTCGCGGGCGATCTTGCGGAAGAAGAAGTCCTGCGCCTGGATGGCCGTGGTGCCCTCGTACAGCGAGTCGATCTTCGAGTCGCGGATGTACTGCTCGATCGGGTAGTCCTGCAGGAAGCCCGAACCGCCGAGGGTCTGGAGCGAATCCTTCAGGTACTGGTAGGCCCGCTCGGAGCCGCAACCCTTGACGACCGGCAGCAGCAGGTCGTTGATGCGGTGCGCGAGGGCGGCGTCGGCACCCGAGACCTGCTCGGCGACGACGTCGTCCTGGTGCGCCGCGGTGTACAGGTACACGGCGCGCAGGCCCTCGGAGTAGGCCTTCTGCATCGCCAGCGAACGCCGCACGTCGGGGTGGTGCATGATCGACACGCGCGGCGCGGTCTTGTCGGACATCTGCGTCAGGTCGGCGCCCTGGATGCGCTCCTTGGCGTAGTCGAGGGCATTGAGGTAGCCGGTCGACAGGGTCGCGATGGCCTTCGTGCCGACCATCATGCGGGCGTGCTCGATGACGTCGAACATCTGCGCGATGCCGTTGTGGACCTCGCCGACGAGCCAGCCCTGAGCCGGAACGCCGTGGCCACCGAAGGTGACCTCGCAGGTCGCGGAGGCATTGAGGCCCATCTTGTGTTCGACGTTGGTGACGAACACGCCGTTGCGCTCGCCCATCTCGTCCTTCTCGAAGTCGAAGTGGAACTTCGGGACGAAGAACAGCGACAGGCCCTTGGTGCCGGGGCCGGCACCCTCGGGGCGGGCGAGGACGAGGTGGAAGATGTTCTCGAACAGGTCGTCGGAGTCGGCCGAGGTGATGAACCGCTTGACGCCCTCGATGTGCCAGGAGCCGTCGTCCTGCTTGATCGCCTTGGTGCGACCGGCGCCGACGTCGGAACCGGCGTCGGGCTCGGTGAGGACCATGGTGGCGCCCCAACCGCGCTCGACGCAGGTGGCGGCCCACTTCTTCTGCTCATCGGTGCCGTTGTCGTAGAGCACGCCTGCGAAGGCAGGGCCGGCCGCGTACATGAAGGCCGCGGGCTGGGCGCCGAGCATCATCTCGTTGACGGCCCACAGGAGGCTGCGCGGTGAGTCGGTGCCGCCGAGCTCCTCGGGGATGCCCATGGACCAGTAACCGGCGTCCCACCAGGCGCGGAACGACTTCTTGAACGGCTCGGGAAGCGACACCGAATGGGTCTCGGGGTCGAAGACCGGCGGGTTGCGGTCGGCATCGGCGAAGCCTTCGGCCGCCGGCCCCTCGGTCAGGGCCTTGACCTCGGCGAGGATGCCGCGCGCGGTGTCCTCGTCCAGGTCGCCGAACTTGCCTGCTTCGAGGACCTTCTGAATCTTCAGGAACTCGAACAGATTGAACTCGAGGTCGCGGAGGTTGCTCTTGTAGTGGCCCATGTCGTCCGTGTCTCCCAGTGTGGTGCGGTCCAGCCGGCTTCAAGTACCGCCCAAGTTATTACTCGTCGGTAACATCTCTATGTTACTCGTCAGGCAACTAACTGCCAAGGGGCGGTTTCCGTGCCACGACGAGCGCGTCGATCGCCGTTCCCGCATCGGTTTCCCGATAGCGCCGTTCGGCAATCATGATGTCCAGCCTTCCGTCGATTTCGTCGACGAGATCCGTTGGTGTGTAGAGAATTTCCTTGTCCTGCGGCCCGCCCACGCCGTCGTCGGGATTTGTTGCGTCGTGCCCGAGAAATATGAGGATTCCTTCGGGTTTCAGCGCATCGACGGCGCGGTCGAGAAGTGCCCTCCGCTGTGGCGGAGGGAAATGCAGGAAGACCGAGAGAATCAAGTCATATTCGCCGTCGAACGAGTCGGCCGTCACATCACCCCGGACGTAGTGGAGCCGGTCGCGCGAGCGGGACGGTGCCTGTGCGGCGATCCGGCGGGCCTTGTCGAGGGCGACCTCGGAGAAGTCGACACCCACGACTTCCCAGCCGCGCGTCGCCAACCACAAGGAGTGGCGACCTTCGCCGCAGCCGAGGTCGAGGGCCCTCCCGTGTGGTAGCGACGCCACGTGTTCGACGATCACCGGATTGGGCGGCGTGCCCCAGATCATGTCCGACGTCGCGTACTTCTCGTTCCATGCCTGTGCATCCATGCCCGCGACGCTAGCCCCGCGTCGTGAACGGGACCTCTACTTGCGGTGAGGGTCACGGAAGCACATCGTCGGGGTAGCGCTGTGACGAAATCGTGACCTGCGATATCGTGGACCGGATGCGATGTGCCGACACGCGGTGCGTCGAGGAGGAGGAGTTCGTCTGATGGGTGCACAGATCGCTGTCCCCGCCCCGCTGAGGAACAGCGCGCTGCTCGGTCTGGGTGTGCACCGCCCCGAGCGCATCGTCACCAACGACGAGATCTGCGAGCAGATCGACTCGAGCGACGAATGGATCCAGTCGCGCTCCGGTATCAAGGAGCGCCGCTTCGCCGAGCAGCATCCGAAGGAATCGGTCGTCGACATGGCGACGAGCTCCGCCGAGCAGGCCCTCACGGCTGCCGGCCTCACCGGTGCGCAGATCGACACGGTGATCGTCGCGACCTCCACCTACCCCTACCAGACCCCGCAGGCCGCGGCTCTCGTCGCCGACCGCATCGGCACCGGCGGCGCCGCGGCGCTCGACATCCAGGCCGGCTGCGCGGGCTTCTGCTACGCCCTCGGCGTCGCTTCCGATCTCGTGCGCGCCGGAACGGCCGAGCACGTGCTCGTCGTCGGTGTCGAGCGCATGAGCGACACCACCGAGCCCACCGATCGCTCCGTGCGCTTCATCTTCGGCGACGGTGCCGGTGCCGTGGTCGTCGGCCCGTCCGACGAGGTCGGTGTCGGCCCCACCGTCTGGGGCTCCGACGGCTCCCAGGCCAACGCGATCCGTCAGGAACCCGACTGGGTCGACTTCGCCACCAACCCGAACCAGAAGCGTCCCTGGATCATTATGGAGGGCACCGCGGTCTTCCGCTGGGCCGCCTTCGAGATGAGCAAGTACGCCCGGCAGATCGCCGACAAGGCCGGCGTGGCCCTCGAGGACCTCGACGCCTTCGTCCCGCACCAGGCCAACCTGCGCATCAACGACGTCATCGTCAAGCAGCTCGAACTGCCCGAGACCGTCGCCGTCGCCGACGACATCATCGAGACCGGCAACACCTCCGCCGCGTCCATCCCGCTGGCGATGGAGAAGATGCTGCGCACCGGCCAGGTCGAGGTCGGATCCACCGCGCTGCTCCTCGCGTTCGGGGCCGGCCTGTCCTATGCGGGCCAGGTCGTGAAGATGCCCCCGCTCGCGAAGTAGGAAGCAGCGGTAGCAGTACGACTCGGTAGCAGTATCGACATATGGCGAGTATTCGCACGTCGTCCGTTCCCCGTTGGGTCTGGATCCTGTGCTTCATCGTGGTCTCCGTGGCCGTCGTCCTCCTCGAACCGATGGGGGACGACGAGCCGGGCGGTACCGGCGGGGGCACGGTCGAGAACCCCTCCGAAGCCCTCGAGGCGCTGGCGGCACTGCCCGTCCGGCCCGCCGAATCGCAGAGCGGCTACGACCGCTCACTGTTCGGCTCGGCCTGGACCGACGAGGTGACCGTCGACCTGGGGCGCAACGGCTGCGACACTCGTAACGACATCCTCCGGCGCGACCTCGTCGACGTCTCCTTCGAGTCCGGGAAGAAGCAGTGCACCGTCACCGCCGGCACCCTCGAGGACCCGTACACGGGGAAGACGATCTCCTTCCGCCGCGGGATCGACACTTCGTCCGCCGTGCAGATCGACCACGTCGTCGCCCTGTCCGATGCGTGGAAGAAGGGCGCCCGCCATCTGGACGATCAGGAGAAGCGGAATCTCGCGAACGATCCGCGCAACCTGATCGCCGTCGACGGCCCCACCAACCAGGGCAAGGGCGACTCCGACGCGTCGGAGTGGCTGCCGCCGAACACCGCCTTCCACTGCGAGTACGTCGTGCGGCAGATCGAGGTGAAGACGGCCTACGAACTGTGGGTCACCCAGGCGGAACACGACGCGATGGCGCGGATCCTTGCTGCCTGTTGATCCCGCCTCCTGCTGATCACCCCTCACGCAGTGCCGCGACGATGTCGTCCTCCGACATCAGTACATGCGCGGCCGCGGGGCCGAGCGGTACGTAGCTGTCCCGGGAGGTGACCCGGGTGATTCTGCCCGGCCACTCATCGTCGACGAGCGCCGCGACGACCGCTTCGGCGACACCTCCGCTGCGACGTGTCTCGTCGGCGACCACCACGCGCTCGAAGCGACGGACGTGTTCGAGCAGCGCGGTCGTCGGCAGCGGCGACAACCACTGCAGGTCCAGGACGGTCGCCGCGACTCCCGCGCGACGGACGGCACGCAGACTCATCGGCACCCCGTTCCCGAAGGTCACCACCAGCACGTCGCGCCCGTCGCCGTAGGTGCGCACCGATCCCGGTGGGAGCCCGGCGGTGTCGGGAACCTGCTGCCACAGTCCGTCGCCGTCGTCGTACAGGTCGCGCCGGTGGTACAGCGCGATCGGCTCCAGGTACACGCACACCCGGCCCTCCTGACGGGCCAGCTCGACGCACGTGCGCAGCAGGGCGCCGCCCGTGGCGGGTGAGCTCGGCACGGCCAGCACCAGACCCGGGATGTCGCGGAGGACGGCGACGGAATCGTCGTTGTGGAAGTGCCCGCCGAAGCCGCGCTGGTAGGGCAGGCCCGCGATACGCACGACCATCGGATTGCGGTACCGCCCGTCGGAGAAGAACGCCAGACTCGCCGCTTCGCCGCGCAGTTGGTCCTCGGCGTTGTGCAGATAGGCCAGGTACTGGATCTCCGGGATCGGCAACATGCCCGCGACGGCGAAGCCCAGCGCGGTGCCGAGGATCGTCTGCTCGTCGAGCAGGGTGTCGAACACGCGCAGGCGTCCGAAGCGCTCCCGCAGTCCTCGGGTGACGCCGTAGACCCCGCCCTTGGCGCCGACGTCCTCCCCGAACACGCAGGCGTGGGGGTCCTCCTCGAGGAGCCGCCCGAGCGTGCGGGTCACGGCCCGGGCGAGGGTGAGCGGTTCGCCGGTGGGATGCGGGTCGTCGTCGACGCGCACGAACCCGGATTCCAGCGGGCGCATCACCTCGGCGGCCGACGCCGAGCGCGGCGGTCTGCGCAACGACGCCGCGACGGAGTCGACCTCGACCCGCATCCGCTCGTACCGGTCGAGAACCCCTGCAGCATCGAGCACTCCACGCGCGACGAGTTCGCGGGCCGTGCCCACCACAGGGTCCCGTTCGTGATCGGCGGCGAGATCCGACGGATTGCGGTAGGCCGATTCGACGTCGGAACCGGCATGACCGAGGAAACGCACCGCCCGCACGTGCAGCAGGAGCGGAGCCCGGGTCGTACGCACCGTCTCCACCGCATCGGTTGCGGCAGTGAGCATCTCCACCGGATCGGCTCCGTCCACCGATCGGTACTCGATCCCCGGATACGACGACAGCGACCGCTCGAGCCAACCGGGCGGGGTGGGCACGCTGATGCCGAGTCCGTTGTCCTCGCACACCAGCAGCAACGGCAACGGCAACCCGCGATGACGGCAGTAGGCGGCCGCGTTCAAAGCGCCGACGGCCGTCGAATGGTTCGCCGAGGCGTCGCCGAAACTGCACACCACCACCGAATCCCACGGCCAGGCCGCGTCGAGCCCGAGACGCCGCATCCTCGGCAATGCGAGGGCCAGACCCACGGCGCGCGGCAGGTGCGAGGCGATCGTCGACGTCTGCGGCAGGATGTTCAGCGCGGCGTTGCCGAACACCTTGTGCCGACCCGCCGAGATCGGATCGAGTGTGGACGCCGCGCATCCGGCCAGCACGTCGCGGATCGGGGTGCTGCCCTCGACGAGCGACGCGCGAGCCGCGTAGAAACCGCCCGAACGGTAGTGCAGCAGAGCGGGATCCGTCACGCGCGAACACAGGCCGAGCGCTGCGTTCGATTCGTGCCCCGCCGACGCGATGGTGTAGAAACCCTCACCGCGTTCCTGCAGGGTGCGGGCCGCGACATCGAGGTGCCGCGACTGCACCTGGGCGTCGAAGTACCGCACCAGCAGGTCGTCGCCGACCCGCCGGTCGACCGGCCGCGACGGCGGTGCGTGCCCGGGCAGAGCGCGCACCGCGGTGACGAAACGTTCGTCGAGTTCGTCGGCGGCGGTCACCCCTTCTTTCTACGCCCCGATCACCTCGGAAGGAGGTGGATCGGACCCCGTCGTTCGGGAACGGCGACGACGTGAAGTTCATCGGCGCGACGTAGTCGGCCGGCACGTGCCAGCGGAAACGCAGCAGCAGATGGTGCAGCACCGTCTTGATCTCAACTCCCGAGAAGTGCATGCCCAGGCACCGGTGCGCGCCGCCGCCGAAGGGCGCCCACGCGTACTTGTGCACCTTGTCCTCGCGGCGCTCCGGCGAGAAACGTTCGGGATCGAAACGTTCCGGATCGGGCCACAATTCGGGCATGTGGTGGGAGAAGTGCATACCGAGATCGAGGAGGGTTCCCTTCGGGACGAAGTGGCCGAGGATCTCGGTGTCCTTCGCCGCGCGTCGCACGACACCCGGCACCGGGGTCACCAGCCGCTGGCACTCCTTGATCACCAGGTCCAGCGAGGTCGGTTCGTCGAGTCGGTCGACACCCGGCGTGGTGGTGCCGAGCGCGTCGGATTCCTCGCGGCAGCGTTGCTGCCATTCGGGGAACTGGCCGAGATACTGCATCGCCGTCGACAGGGTGATCGTCGAGGTGTCGTGGGCCGCCATCATCAGGAAGATCATGTGGTCGACCACGTCGTCGTCCGAGAACCGTTCTCCTTCTTCGGATTCGACATGGCAGAGCACCGAGAAGATGTCGTCGCCGTTCCCCGCGCGACGCGCGGGGAGATAGTGCCGGAAGAACTTCTCGAGGCGCGCCCTGCCCACGATGCCGCGACGCCACCGCGTGCCCGGCAGCGGGTAGCGCACGATGGCGGTGGCCGCCTGCACACAGCCGATGAAAGCCCGGTTCACTTCCTCCATTTCGTGATCGGACGAGCCTTCGGCGCCGCCCATGAAGATCTCCGTCGCGAGCCCGAGGGTCAGTTCCTCGAGCGCCGGGTACGCGCGGAAACCCTCGCGCGGGATCCAGCCGTCGAGGGTCCGTTCGATCGACGGGTGCATGCGGTCGGTGTAGAGGGCGAGGCGGTCGCGGGTGAACGCCTGCGACATGATGCGGCGGTGCGCGGTGTGCTCGTCGCCGTCGAGCAGCATGAGTCCGCGGTCGAAGAACGGCCCGATCAGGGCGCGCCAGCCCGGTCCGTTGAGCAGTGCGCGGTCGCGGTTCTGCAGGGCCGCGCCGACGGCGTCGGGTCCGAGCAGGACCACCCACGGCCGTCCGGCGAAGCGGAACCACGACACCGGGCCGTGCTCGTGGTAGCGATGTGTATATGCCGCAACGGGATCGCGCATGTATTTCAGCGCGTATCCGACGTAGGGGAGGCCGCTGTCGCCCGGGACGGGAGCGAGGCCGGGAGGTGGGGGAGCAAGCATCTCCGTCACGGGCACATCTCCGGGTGGTCGGATCTGACGCTGGCTGTAGTCGGATTCCAATGTAGCGTGCATCACATCTCGGTTGCATCGATTCGTCCCACGGGACGGACGCTGGTCGGGCGTGCGGGTGCGTGCCATGCTGGCGCCATGGACGTCGAACGCCCGAAACTCGAAGGCACCGTCGCGGTCGGGGAGGGCCGGCGGCTCGGTTTCGCCGAGTTCGGTTCGGCGCAAGGCCGGACGGTGTTCTGGCTGCACGGCACGCCCGGCGCGCGCCGGCAGGTGCCCATCGAGGCCCGCGCCTTCGCCGAACGGAACCACCTCCGCCTCATCGGGATCGATCGCCCGGGGATCGGCTCGTCGACGCCGCACATCTACGAGAACGTCCTGGCGTTCAGCGACGACCTGCGCATCGTCGCCGACACCCTCGGTGTCGACCGCATGGCGCTCGTCGGCCTGTCCGGCGGCGGGCCGTACACCCTCGCCGCGGCCTACGCGTTGCGCGAACGAGTCGTCGCAGCCGCGGTCCTCGGCGGTGTGGCACCGGTCGTCGGTCCCGAGGCGATCGGCAGCAACCTGATGAAGCTGGGCACCTTCGTCGCGCCGGCGCTGCAGACCGCGAGCGTCCCGATCGGCGTGGCGGTGAGCGCGGCGATCCGCGTGGTGCGCCCGTTCGCGTCGCCGATCATCGACCTGTACGGGCGGTTGTCACCCGAGGCCGACCGTCGGCTGCTCGCCCGCCCCGAGTTCAAGGCGATGTTCCTCGACGACCTGCTCAACGGCAGCCGACGTCAGATCTCCGCGCCGTTCTCCGACACCGTCGTGTTCACCCGCGACTGGGGTTTCCGCGTCTCCGACGTGAAGGTGCCCGTGCGGTGGTGGCACGGCGACACCGACCACATCATCCCGATCGAGCACGGCCTGCACGTGGTGGACCTGCTGCCCGACGCACAGTTCCACCACCTGCCCGGAGAAAGCCATCTCGGTGGTCTCGGTGCGTCGGAGGAGATCCTCACTACTGTTCTGGAGTTGTGGGACGACTGACGCCGCGAGGTCGGTGGCCGTCGGGGGCGACCACGAGTACGGGCACCGCACAATGGCCGGTCAGGTGTTCGGCGACGCTGCCCAGGATCCTGGTGGACATGCCACGACCGCGCCGCCCGACGACGAGGACGTCGGCTCGGCGCTCCTCGGCGAACCAGCGAAGGGATTCGCCCGCCGGGCCGGCCAGAACCGCCATGCCCGCCGGGACGTCCTCCGCGGCGTCGACAGCGCCCGCGAGTCGCTGCCTCGCCACATGGAGAGCTTCCGACTCGTCCGTGCCGCCGTCGTCGTACGACACCACCGCGACGAGTTCGAGCACACCCCCGCCGGGGCCGAACAGTCGACGCGCGACGCGCAGTGCATGGTCGGACTCCACCGATCCGTCGATGCCGACCATGACGCGGAGATTGCCGGTTTCCGGCGGTTCGGTTCCCCACATCGCGATCGGCGCGGAGGCCACCGACCGGGGTCGGCGCTCGACGCGCTCGTAGGCGACCGGAACGAACAAGGGGCCGAGGATCACGGCGATCAGCGTCCACCGCGGGTCGTGTCCCCGCCGCGCCATCCACACCCCGGTTGCCAGCCCGATCAGCACCCACGCGGTGATGAAGACGGCGAAGATCGTCCAGTTCACATTGCCCTCCTGGCAGACGGTGACGAGGCGCGGTCGGCGAGACGCGCAGCGATGACAGTGATCAGCAGCGACCGAACCCGAGGTGTTGCCGGTACCCCGGTCCGGATCGTCACGATCTCCGGTCCTGATAGACGTCGGGGACACCGTCACCGTCCTCGTCGATCTGTTCGCGCGCGGCGATACGGCGGTACGCACGGTTGCGGGTGGTGAGGACGATCGACGCGAGGACCGCGCTGAGCAGGGATCCGCACAGCACTGCGACCTTCACGTGGTCGGCGGCGACTGTGCCGGCTCCGTAGGCCAGGTCGCCGATCAGCAGCGAGACCGTGAATCCGATGCCGCCGAGCAGCGCGACACCGAGTACGTCCGTCCAGCTCAGATCCTCGTCCAGACGCGCGCCGGTGAACCGCGCGACCAGATACGCGACGCCGAAGATCCCGATCACCTTGCCGGCCACCAGTCCGGCGATCACCCCTGCCGAAATGGGGTCGGTGAGAGCGTTCGCCAACCCGTCGAAGCCACCGACGGTGACGCCCGCGGCGAAGAAGGCGAAGATCGGCACGGCGAGTCCGGCCGAGATCGGCCTGATGCGGTGCTCGATGTGTTCGGCGACGGGAATCCTCTTGCCGGCGACCGTCCGGGAGATCGGCACGAGGAAGCCGAGCAGCACACCGGCGATCGTCGCGTGCACACCCGACTCGTGAACGAGCCACCAGGTGACCGCGGCGAGGGGAAGCAG
>NZ_AJVB01000054.1:0-14647 GCF_000278445.1 Rhodococcus sp. R1101 | reverse complement strand
CTCGACGCGCGGGCGTTCTCCGGCGTCAAGATCGCGTGTGTCGGTGAGGCCACGGCCGCGAAGGTGCGCTCGTTCGGCATCATCCCCGAACTCGTGCCCAGCGGCGAACAGTCCAGCCTGGGCCTGCTCGCCGAGTTCGCCCCGTACGACGACGTCTTCGACCCGGTCAACCGGGTGCTGTTGCCGCGCGCCGACATCGCCACCGAGACCCTCGCCGAAGGCCTGCGCGAACGGGGCTGGGAGATCGACGACGTCACTGCCTACCGCACCGTGCGTGCCGCTCCGCCGCCGGCCGCGACCCGCGAGATGATCAAGACCGGTGGTTTCGACGCGGTGTGCTTCACGTCGTCGTCGACCGTCCGCAATCTCGTGGGTATCGCCGGCAAGCCGCACGCCCGCACGATCGTCGCGTGCATCGGCCCGAAGACGGCCGAGACCGCGATCGAGTTCGGCCTGCGGGTGGACGTGCAGCCCGAGACCGCGCAGATCGGTCCGCTGGTCGACGCGCTCGCCGAGCACGCTGCCCGGCTCCGTGCCGAGGGCGCATTGCCCCCGCCGCGGAAGAAGTCCCGCGCCCGCCGCTGATGTTCCGATGACTCGTGCGCGGTTCCGGTAGTCACCGCTACCGGAACCGCGCACGACCCGTATGGAAGGTGTTCTCCCCATGTTCCCCGACATCCGTCCCCGCCGGCTGCGCAGCACCCCTGCCATCCGACGGCTGGTGGCAGAGACCTCCCTCGAACCCCGCCATCTCGTGCTCCCGATGTTCGTGGCCGACGACCTCGACGAACCGCGCGAGATCGTGTCGATGCCCGGGGTGTACCAGCACACCGCCGATTCGCTGCGCAAGGCCGCGGCCGAGGCCGTGGCCGCCGGTGTCGGCGGACTGATGCTCTTCGGTGTGCCCCGGCCCGAGGACAAGGACGCCCGCGGCTCCGCGGCGAGCGATCCCGACGGTGTGCTCAACCGCGCACTGCGTTCGTTGCGCAGCGAACTCGGCGACTCCACGGTGATCATGGCCGACACCTGCCTCGACGAGTTCACCGACCACGGTCACTGCGGCGTGCTCACAGGTTCCGGTGTCGTCGACAACGACGCGACGCTCGAGCGCTACGCCGAGATGGCCGTCGCGCAGGCCGAGGCCGGAGCCCACCTGCTGGGGCCGAGCGGAATGATGGACGGGCAGATCGGTTTCCTCCGGTCCGCTCTCGACGAGGCCGGACACACCGAAGTCGGGCAGCTCGCCTACTCCGCGAAGTACGCCTCGGCGTTCTACGGCCCCTTCCGCGACGCCGTCGGCTCGTCCCTCGAAGGCGACCGCCGCACCTACCAGCAGGATCCGGCGAATCGCCGGGAGTCGATGCACGAGGTGGATCTCGATCTCGCCGAGGGCGCCGACATGGTGATGGTCAAGCCGGCGATGTCGTATCTCGACGTGCTGCGCGAGGTCGCCGACCGTTCGCCCGTCCCGGTGGCCGCCTATCAGATCTCCGGGGAGTACTCGATGATCAGCGCGGCCGCGCAGAAGGGCTGGATCGACCGCGACGCCGCGATCCTCGAATCGCTGGTGGGGATCCGGCGTGCCGGCGCCGACATCGTCCTCACCTACTGGGCCGCCGAGGTCGCGGGTCGCCTGTCATGAGTTTTCCCGCTCCGCCCGTCGGGCCCGGTCCCGCGGCGAACCGTCCCGTCCCCGGAGACGTCACCACCGCCTACCAATTGTGGTGTGGGGTACTCGCTCTCGCCGTCGTGAGTTTGGCGGCAAGTCTCGCCGATCTGCTGAGCCGACGCGACGAACTGCTCGATCTCATGTCCACGATGGCCGCCGATCAGGCCGTCGAGGGCATCACGACGGAGCAACTGGAGTCGGCAATCCCGGTGCTGGTCGTGCTGACCGCGGGCATCGGGCTGGTGATCGTCGGACTGCTGTACCTGGTGGTCCGGCAGCTGCTGAAGGCCAAGAACTGGGCCCGGATGCTACTGACCCTGCTCGGTGTGTTCATGTCGCTGTCGACCCTGCCCACCGTGTTCGGTGTGGGCGTCGGAGAGGGTGGCGCGGGCTGGATACTCGGTGTGGTGGGCATTCTGCAAGCCGTCGCGACCGTCGGAGCGATCGTGCTGATGCACCGGCGCGACGCCAACCGATTCTTCCTGCGGCTGCCGGAAGAATAGACGTACCACTCGGTTTCGTCGCGCGCGGCGGAAGAGTACGGTGGGCTCACCATGTGGGTCCGAAGGCCCTTCCCCTCGAGCGAAAAGGACGTCATGCAGCTGGAACCGCGGCCCTATGGGCGCCGTCGCGAATTGGTGTTGATCGCTCTCATCGCCGTCCTCGGCCTGGTGACCACGGTGCTGCTCGTGATCCCCGGCGCGTTCGCCGCTTGACCGGTCCGTCCCCGTCCGAGGCAGCCGAGCCGCTGTTCCACGAACCCGGCGCGCGATGGCGCACCGTCGCCATCGGCCCGGTCTTCTGCATGGTGGCCCTCGTCGTCGAACTGCTCACCGGCCCGGTCGTGCACTGGGCCGCGTTGCCGATCCTCGCGATCGTGCTCGCCGGTTTCTCCTACGTCATGGTCGTGGCGGCCCGCCGGCACGTCAGCGTCGAACTCACGTCCACGGCCCTGCGGCAGGGCACCGAGGAACTGCCGGTCGCCGAGATCGAGGCGGTGCTGCCGCCGCCCGCCGACCGCGGGGAACCGAAACGATGGGAAACCGCCCGTAGCCTCGGCGAACTGTCCGACGTGCCACGCGGACGCAAGGCCGTCGGACTGCGCCTGACCGGAGGGACGTTCGTGCGAGCGTGGGCGAAGGACGCCGACGAGCTTCGAGCTCGGCTCGGCGAGCTCGTCGGCGATCCCGGTCAGACCGAGACGTCCTGAGGCGGAACGACCGCTCCCTCACGTTCGAGCATGGCCGAGCCGAGCAGGTACTCGGGCACACCCAGACCCTCCACGAGCGTCAGCGCGTGCGGGCGCAGGCTGCGGCACCGCTCGTTGATCCCGCGCGTGACCGCCTTGGCCCGTTCGACCGACAGCAGGCGGTGTTCCATGAACCACGCCTTGTCCTCGTCGATGATCGTCAGCGCGTAGAGATCGCACAGTTCCGACAGCAGGTCGCGGGCGGTCTCGTCCGTGCAGTCCTCGATCGCGGCGACGAACGCCTCGAGCACGACCCGGTCGATGTGCGCGCGGGCGGCGTGCAGCACGTGGTCCTGCACGAAGTTGAAAGCGTCGAACGGATTGTCCTCGCGCTTCATCGCGCCCTGCAGGCGGCGGGCGGCGGTGGACAGCAGGTACTGCTCACGGTCCTCGAACATCGTCACCTGCGTGCCACGGTCGAAGAGGCTGCCGTCCTCCTCGTTGTCCTGGCGGGTGTCGACGATCGTCTGGATGATCTGCTGCGCCGCCGTGCGCTTCTTGACGATGTCGGAGATCGTGGTGGCGGCGAACCGCATCCACTCCACCGGGCTCATGCCCTGCACCTCGTCGGCGTAGGCCGTGAGCAGTTCCTTCGCGACCAGCTGGGTCAGGACGTGGTTGTCGCCCTCGAAGGTGGTGAACACGTCCACATCCGCGCGCAGCGCCGTGAGCCGGTTCTCGGCCATGTACCCGGCACCACCGCAGGCCTCGCGGCACTCCTGGATCGCCCGCGACGCGTGCCAGGTGTTGGCGACCTTCAGACCGGCCGCGCGGCCCTCGAGTTCGCGCTGCTCCTGCGCGTCGAGTTCCTGCAAGGACGTCGACTGCAACCGGTGCATCGTCGTGAGCAGCTCGTTCTGCGCGAAACCGAGCGCGTACGAGCGGGCGATCAGGGGGAGCAAGCGCCGCTGGTGGACGAGATAGTCCATGATCGGAACCTCGCCCTCGCGCCCCGGGGCGTCGAACTGACGACGCTTCTCGGCGTAGCGGGTGGCGATGGACAGCGCGACCCGCGCGGCAGCCCCCGCCGACCCGCCGACGGTGATCCGGCCGCGGACGAGGGTGCCGAGCATCGTGAAGAACCGCCGGCTCGGGTTGTCGATATCGGAGACGTACGTCCCGTCCGGTTCGACGTCCGCGTACTTGTCGAGCAGGTTCTCCCGCGGGACGCGCACCCGATCGAAGACGATGCGGCCGTTGTCGACACCCGGCAGACCGCCCTTGTATCCGCAATCGGAGGTCGTCACCCCCGGCAGGTCGTGGCCGTCCTCGTCGCGGATCGGGACGACGAAACAGTGCACGCCGTGGGTCTCGCCCTGCGTGACGAGCTGGGCGAAGACCGCCGCGAACCGGGCGTGCTGCGCTGCGCCACCGATGTAATCCTTGCGGGACGACGGGGTGGGGGAGTGGATCACGAACTCCTGGGTGTCCGGATCGTAGGTCGCCGTGGTCTCGAGCGACTGGACGTCGCTGCCGTGGCCGGTCTCGGTCATCGCGAAGCAGCCGAGGACGTCGAGATCGATGAGTCGTCTGACGTACTTCTCGTGGTGCCGCTCGGTGCCGAGGTTCTCGATGGCACCGCCGAACAGCCCCCACTGCACGCCGGCCTTGACCATCAGCGACAGGTCGGACATCGCGAGCATCTCGATGGAGGCCACCGCACTGCCCGCGTCGCCCGTGCCGCCGGATTCGACGGAGAAGCCTGCCGCGGCGTACCCGTGCTCGGCCAGGAGGCGCATCTGCTCGAGTGCGATGGCGCGGGCCTTGTCGGTCTCGGGGGTGTAGTGCGGTGCGAACTTCTCGTGCGCGAGATCCGTGCGTGCGCGTTCGCGGGCTTCGTGCCACGCACCGTCGAGAGCAATGCGCAGATGTTCGGCTGTGGTCGGCATGCCTCAGACGATAGGTGCGGCATGTCACTCACGGTGTCCCTTTTTCCTGGTACGGGAGAAAAAACACATCAGGTTTGATCACCCGTGTTTTTGGCAAATCTCGCGAAACTACGGACACTGGAAGTCGTGACTGCGACCCCCGATGCTTCGTCCACCCACGACACTCGATCCGCCGCACTCTTCCACCGGGCATCGAAGGTGACACCGGGGGGCGTCAACTCTCCGGTCCGCGCGTTCGGATCGGTCGGCGGCAATCCCCCCTTCTTCGCGTCGGGATCGGGTCCGCTGCTCACCGACGTCGACGGCAATACCTATGTCGACCTGGTGTGTTCCTGGGGTCCGATGATTCTCGGGCACGCTCATCCCGCCGTCGTCGAGGCGGTCCGGTCCACCGCCGTCGCCGGTCTGTCGTTCGGTGCACCCACCGAAGGTGAGGTCGAACTCGCCGAGGAGATCGTCGCTCGCATCGCGCCCGTCGAGCAGGTCCGGCTCGTCAATTCCGGCACCGAGGCGACCATGAGTGCGGTCCGCCTCGCGCGCGGATTCACCGGACGATCGAAGATCGTGAAGTTCGCCGGCTGTTATCACGGTCACGTCGACGCCCTGCTCGCCGACGCCGGTTCCGGTCTCGCGACCTTCGGTCTGCCCACCTCGCCGGGGGTCACCGGTGCCCAGGCCGGTGACACCATCGTCGTCCCCTACAACGACCTCGACGCCGTACGCGACGCCTTCGAAGCGAACCCCGGCGAGATCGCGGCGGTCATCACCGAGGCTGCCGCCGGCAACATGGGAACGGTTCCGCCGGTGCCCGGCTTCAACGAGGGGCTCCGCGGGCTCACCCGCGAGCACGGCGCGCTGCTGATCATGGACGAGGTGATGACCGGCTTCCGTGCGAGCCCGACCGGCTGGCACGGCATCGACGGCGTCTCCGGCGACCTCATGACCTTCGGCAAGGTCATGAGCGGTGGTCTGCCTGCCGCGGCCTTCGGCGGTCGCGCCGACGTGATGGCCCATCTCGCCCCGAGCGGCCCGGTCTACCAGGCCGGCACCCTCTCCGGTAATCCTGTCGCCGTCGCCGCCGGCCTCGCGAGCCTGCGGGCCGCCGACGCCGACGTCTACGCCGCACTGGACCGCAACGCCGAGACCCTCGGTCGCCTGCTCGGCGAGGCTCTGGCCGCCGAAGGGGTGCCGCACCGCATCCAGAACGCCGGCACTCTGCTGAGCGTCTTCTTCACCGATGAGCCGGTGACGAACTACGACCAGGCCAAGGCTGCGCAGACCTGGCGGTTCCCGGCCTTCTTCCACTCTCTGCTCCAGCGTGGCGTCTACGCGCCACCGAGCGCCTTCGAGACGTGGTTCGTCTCGTCCGCGCTCGACGACGACGCGTTCTCGCGGATCGCCGATGCCCTGCCGCACGCCGCCCGCGCGGCTGCGGCGGCGACCGCGCCGTAACCCCACCGCGTTCCCTGCCGACGAACTCCCGCCCCTTCCACACCCCTCGAGGAACAATCGACGTGACCGACGCCGCCCCGTCCGAGACCCGCACGATCGTGCACGTGCTCCGCCACGGAGAGGTACACAACCCCTCCGGCATCCTCTACGGTCGCCTGGCCGGATTCCGGTTGTCGGTGACCGGCGAAGCGCAGGCACGAGCGGTCGCGGCCTCGCTGGCCGACCACGACATCGCGCACGTGGTCGCATCGCCGCTCGACCGGGCGCAGCAGACGGCCGCTCCGATCGCGGAGAAGCACGGACTGCAGATCCGCACCGACGAGAACCTCATCGAGGCGGCCAACGACTTCGAGGGCCTCAAGGTCTCGGTCGGCGACGGTGCGCTCGCCCGGCCCCGGCACTGGTGGAAGCTGCGCGATCCGTTCACGCCGTCGTGGGGGGAGCCCTACCTGCAGATCGCCCACCGCATGCTCGCCGCCGTCAACGCCGCGCGCGTGGCCGCGGCGGGACGCGAAGCGGTGTGCGTGAGTCACCAGCTTCCGGTGTGGACGCTGCGCCGGTTCCTCGAGGGCGAGCGCCTGTGGCACGATCCGCGCCGCCGCCAGTGCAGCCTCGCGTCGCTGACCTCCCTGGTCTACGAGGGCGACACCCTCGTCGACCTGGTGTACTCCGAACCGGCCGGCGCCTCCGACCCCAACGTCCACGGCGCATGAGAAGAGTGCTCCGGGCGGCCGTCGTTGCGCTCTGCGGCGCCGTTCTTCTCACCTCCTGTGCCACCGGCGACGACGCCGTCGCCACCGGCGGAACGTTCGACTTCGTCTCGCCCGGTGGGCAGACCCGCATCTTCTACGACCCCCCGGCCGAGCGCGGCACCCTCGGGGAACTGTCCGGGGAAGACCTCATGAACGAGGGCGAGACCCTCTCCCTCGACGATTACGAGGGACAGGTGGTCGTGCTCAACGTGTGGGGCCAGTGGTGCGCCCCCTGCCGCAGCGAAGCCGACGATCTCGAACGGGTCTACGAGGCCACCAAGGATCTCGGGGTGCAGTTCCTCGGCATCAACGTGCGCGACAGCCAGCGCGACAAGGCCCAGGACTTCGTGACCGATCAGCGGATCGGCTATCCGTCGATCTACGACCCGCCGATGCGCTCGCTTCTCGCGCTCGGACGGAACTATCCGACCTCGGTGGTGCCGACGACGGTCGTGCTCGACCGGGAGCACCGGGTGGCCGCGGTGTACCTGACGGAGTTGCTCGCCGAGGACCTGCAGCCGGTCGTCGAGCGGGTCGCGGCAGAGCCGGAGACGGAGCGGTGATGACGATCCTGGCGTCGGGTATCGGCGAGACCTTCCAGAACGCGGCCCTGTCGGGTCCGTTGCTGCTGGCGATGGGCGCGTGCCTGCTCGCCGGTCTCGTCTCCTTCGCGTCGCCCTGTGTGGTGCCGCTCGTTCCCGGTTATCTGTCCTATCTCGCCGGGGTGGTGGGAGCCGAGGCTCCGGCCGTGACCGCGGAGCAGGCCGGTACCCGTACGACGGCGCTCCGCAGCGACGGACGGCTCCGGGTCGCCGGTGCTGCCGCACTGTTCGTCGCGGGTTTCACGGTGGTGTTCGTCCTCGCGACGGTCTCGATCTTCGGTGCGATCTCCGCGCTCGCCGTCAACCGTGAACTGCTCATGCGGGTCGGTGGTGTGATCACGATCGTCATGGGTCTGGTCTTCCTCGGCCTCGTGCCGGCTCTGCAGCGCGACACCCGGCCGACCCCGCGCCGCATCTCCAATCTGGCAGGAGCGCCGCTGCTCGGCGCGGTGTTCGCGCTCGGGTGGACCCCCTGCCTCGGCCCCACCCTCGCGGGGGTGATCTCGCTCGCGGCGGGTACGGAGGGTACGACCGCAGCCCGTGGGGTCGCGTTGATCGTCGCGTACTGCCTCGGCCTGGGACTGCCGTTCGTCGTGCTCGCCCTCGGTTCGGCGCGGGCATTGCGGGGAGTCGGCTGGCTGCGGACGCACGCGCGTACCGTGCAAATCGTCGGCGGCCTGATGCTCGTGGCCGTCGGTATCGCTCTCGTCACCGGCGCATGGGACCTGTTCGTGTCCTGGATCCGTGACTCGTTCATCTCGGAAGTGACTCTGCCCGTATGACCGCGACACACACCCCGACGCCCGCCCCGCAACCCTCGCCTCCGCCCCGGCAGAGCACGGCCGGACGTGCCGCCGCGCTCGTCCGGAACACCTGGCGCGGCCTGACGTCGATGCGGACCGCCCTGGTCCTGTTGTTCCTGCTCGCTCTCGCCGCGATCCCCGGCGCGCTCCTGCCGCAGCGCAGCCTCAACAACCAGAAGGTCGACGAGTACATCGCGGCACGTCCGGCCCTCGGCCCGATCATGGACCGGCTCGAGCTGTTCGACGTCTTCGGCAGCTTCTGGTTCACCGCGATCTACGTGCTGCTGTTCGTCTCGCTGGTCGGCTGCATCCTGCCGCGTTGCGTCGAGCATCTGCGCGCCCTGCGGACGCCGCCGGTCCCCGCACCCCGCAACCTGAAGCGTCTTCCGCATCATGTGCAGACCACAGTGGCCGAGACCCCCGAGGCGGTCCTCGAGCACATCCAGGGGCAGTTGCGCGGATGGAAGATCGCGCGTCGCGAGGGCGGTGCCCGGGAGCGCGACGGCGAGATGACCCTCTCCGCCGAGAAGGGCTATCTGCGCGAGGCCGGCAACCTGGTCTTCCACATCTCCCTCGTCGGACTGCTCGTCGCGGTCGCCGCAGGCAAGCTTCTCGGCTACGAGGGTCAGCGCATCCTCGTGGCGAACGGTCAGGAGTTCTGCACGACATCACCGGCGTCCTTCGACTCCTTCCGGGCCGGTCTCACGCTCGACGGGACCGGACTGAACCCGATGTGCGTACGGGTGCACACCTTCGCCGCCGACTATCTCGACAACGGGCAGGCGGAGATGTTCACCTCCGACATCGAGTACCAGTACGGCGACGATCTCGTCACGAACACCTGGCGCGACGCGCAGTTGAAGGTCAATCATCCGCTGCGGGTCGGCAGCGACCGTGTGTACCTGCAGGGCCACGGCTACGCCCCGACCTTCACGGTCACCTGGCCGAACGGTGAGACCCGTACCGAGACGCTGCAGTGGGCACCGGACGACGCGACGACCTTCCTCAGCAGCGGCGCGATGCGCTTCGACCCGCCCGGCGGCATGTTCCCCGACGCCGACGAGCGCCGGAAGAACCAGATCGCCATCGAGGGACTGTTCGCGCCGACGGCGTCGTTCCACGGCACACTGCTCACATCGATCTTCCCGGCGATGACGGACCCGGCCGTCGCCATCGACATCTACAAGGGCGACTCCGGTCTCGACACCGGCAGCCCGCAGTCGCTGTTCTCGCTCAGCAAGGAACTGATCAATCAGGGACGCCTCGTGAAACAGGACCGCGTCAACCTGCGTCCGGGGGAGAGCGTGACACTTGCCGACGGCACCGAGGTGCGGTTCGACAAGGCCACCGACTTCGTCAACCTGCAGGTCTCCCACGACCCGGTTCAGCAGTGGGTGCTGGTCGCGGCGATCTCCATGATGATCGGCCTGCTCGTATCGCTGCTGGTCAAACGACGCAGAGTGTGGGCACGCGCGTACCCGGACGGTACAGTGATCGACGGTGAACGACGAACCGTAGTAGAGCTCGGCGGCCTCGCACGAACCGATCAGGCCGGATGGGGAGACGAGTTCGACCGTCTGGTCGAGCGCCTTCTCGGCGACAACGCACCTTCCGCCCCGGCGGCACAGGAGAAGAAGAACTGATGACACAGAACGACACCCTCGCGCGGTACAGCGACTGGGCCTTCGAATCGGCGTTCGCGGTGCTCGTGCTGGCGCTGGTGCTGCTCGTCGCCGAGTACGCGACCCACCGGGCCGACCTGGTGGCGCAGCGGGAACGCGAACTCGTGGCCTCCGGCACCCGATCGGCCCCTGCCGGACCGGGACGGATCGACCAGACCCCCGGGCGCACCCTGTCGCAGCGTGTCGGCAACATGGGACGCGCACTGGTCGTCGTGGTCGCCGGACTGCAGGTCGCTTCCATCGTGCTGCGCGGCCTGGCCACCGAGCGGTTCCCGCTGGGCAACATGTACGAGTTCGTGGCGATGGCGTGCGCCGCCGCTGTGATCTTCGGCCTGGTCGTCCTGCGCAGGCCGGCCTACCGCACGATGTGGGTCTACCTGCTGGCCCCCGTCCTGATCCTCATGTTCCTCGCGGCGACGGTGCTGTACGCCGACGCTGCTCCCGTGGTTCCCGCCCTGCAGTCGTTCTGGTTGCCGATCCACGTGACGATCATCAGTGTCGGCAGCGGCATCTTCCTCGTCTCGGGCGTGGCGAGTCTGCTGTTCCTTCTGCGGATCCGCTTCCCGAAGGGCGAGGAGCACAGCGGAGTGTTCGCAGCGCTCGCGGAGCGTCTGCCGGACGCCCAGACCCTCGATCGGCTCGCCTACCGCACCACGATCATCGGGTTCCCGCTCTTCGGTGTCGGCATCATCCTCGGTGCGATCTGGGCCGAGGCGGCATGGGGACGGTTCTGGGGATGGGACCCGAAGGAGACGGTCTCGTTCATCACATGGGTGGTCTACGCCGCCTATCTGCACGCCCGCGCGACCTCCGGATGGCGTAACACCCGTGCGGCCTGGATCAACGTCGTCGGGTTCGTCGCGATGCTGTTCAACCTGTTCATCATCAACATGGTGGTCTCGGGCCTGCACTCGTACGCCGGGCTCAACTGAGGCTGCTATCGTCCCCCCGTCGTCCGTGACAGTCGACGGGGGGAGAACGCGGTGGATGGGTCCGGTATCGAGTCGTGGGGGCTCGACGGGAACGCTCTGGATGCGACAGCGCTGGATTCGTCGCTGTTGGTACGGCCGGTCGCAGCCCCGCCGCGGAAGGGCTGGCGGCGGGTGGTCCACCGGGCGACCGGTGGCCGCGTCCATGTCGGGGAGAGTTTCCGGCAGCAACGCAAGGACGAGCTGGCCGAGCGGGTGCGCGCACCGTTGTACGGCTGCCATCGGATCGCCCTGCTGAGCCTCAAGGGCGGGGTGGGGAAGACGACCACGACGGTCACCCTCGGCTCGACCTTCGCGGAGCTGCGCGGTGATCGGGTCGTCGCGGTCGACGCGAATCCGGACCGTGGCACGCTGAGCCAGAAGGTGGCCGAACAGACTCCGGCCACCGTGCGCACACTGCTGCGCGACCAGGCACTGCTCGAGACGTACGCGGACGTCCGCGCCTACACCTCGCAGAACACGCACCGTCTCGAGGTGCTCGCCTCGGACACCGACCCGGCGGTCTCCGAGGCGTTCAGCGCCGGCGACTACGAGCGGACGCTGGGCCTGCTCGACCGGTTCTACAGCATCGTGCTCACGGATTGCGGGACCGGACTCATGCACTCGGCCATGAGCGCGATCCTCGAGAACGCCGACACGCTGGTCGTGATCAGTTCGGGTTCGGTGGACGGCGCCCGCAGCGCCTCGGCGACGCTCGACTGGCTCGACGCACACGGTTACCGCGAACTCGTCGAGCGATCGGTGGCCGTGGTCAACGCGGTGCGGCCGGGATCGGGCAAGGTCGATCTCGACCTCGTGGTGCGGCATTTCGAACAGCGTTGCCGCACGGTACACGTCCTACCTTTCGATCCCCACCTCGAAGAAGGCGCGGAGATCGACCTGGAGCGGTTGCACAGGAGAACGCGGCGTGCCCTCCTCGGACTCGCCGCGGATATCGCAGACGGTTTCGGCGCCCAGCGGAACGAAGGCCGATGGCGCGACGCGCAAGGACGCGACGGTTCGGCCGGTGGTTCGGTCCGCAGTGCGAGCGGTCAGTCGCCCCGCTCCTGATCGGACTCGGTCGTGCCGTCGCCGCTGCGGCGGCGGTGCACCTCGCGATCGACCTTCCAGAGGAAGTCGGGATCGTCGTCCGGGCCGACCACGCGGGTCGGCGGACGCGATGCGGGACCGTACGCCTTCCACAGCAGGACGGCGAGGGTCACCGCACCGATGAGTGCCAACAGATAGAGCACGTTGCACCTCCTGACCGTGGCAGTGCCGGAGAGGATGCGCCCTCGCCGTGCACCTTCCGGGCTGCGGCGCGCGCAGCACGGTTCGCCCACAGTCTATGTGTGCGGAACCGGGTCCGGCACGTGGGTTCCGCGAGTGGGCGGACGAGGCCCGGTAGGTGCACGCCGGAAGTGCGATGTGCCGACTCGAAGAGTCGCGCGTGCTCCGATCAGCGCGTTGCTTCGGTGGTGAGCGAGCGGAGGAGTGCCAGGACCTCCGACTCACGGAAGCGGCGATGTCCGCCCGGGGTCCGCAGCGAGCCCAATCGGCCGGCGTGGGCCCACCGGGTGACGGTCTTGGGATCCACATGGAACAGGGCCGCCACCTGACCCGGGGTCAGCAGGGATTCCTTCGCGCCGTTGAAAGTGGGTGCGCTCATTGCGAATGTCCTCCCGGTTGTCGTGATCGAGTTGTTCGACGCGATCGAGTTGTTCGATCGGGATGTCCAAGCCCATGGTGGCACCGACACCCCTGGTTGCTCGAACGGTCTACGGTTGGTAAAGCGGAAGTAATAGACAAAACGGACGGATGTCCGACTTCCGGCAATCGTCTCCGAACTCGCGGTCCCGACGGCCGGTTAACCTGGACTGGTGAACGACGAACGCCGGAACGAACCCTCGGATACCCCTTCCCAGCGCACCCCACACCCTCGTGGCGGGGGCGCCACGGCCGACGGCCGCCCGACGGGGACCGGGTCCCTGATCCGGGACGTCGCGTTGTACTCGGTGGCCCGGCTCGCTCTCGTGGTCGTGCTCACTCTGCTCATTCTCTACGTTCCCCGTGTGTTCGGGGTGGAAATCCCGCTCCTCGTCGCCGCCCTGTTCGGCGTGCTCATCGCGCTGCCCGTCTCGCTCGTGCTGTTCTCCGCGCTCCGGCGCCGTGTCAACGAGGGCATCGCCGCGGTCGACGAGCGTCGCCGCACCGACCGAGCCGACCTCGAGAAGCGCATGCGCGGCGAGAACGGGCGGTGACCACGACCGGAGCGGTCGTCGACCGCAGCGCAGCCCGGGACTGGGTCGACAACGCCGTCCGGCTCATCGAGGCCGACGCCCAGCGCAGCGCCGACACCCATCTCCTCCGCTACCCGCTCCCGGGGGACTGGGGCATCGATCTCTATCTCAAGGACGAGTCGACGCACATCACGGGCAGCCTCAAGCACCGTCTGGCGCGCTCGCTGTTCCTCTATGCCCTGTGCAACGGCTGGATCCGAGAAGGAACTCCGATCATCGAGGCATCGTCCGGTTCCACGGCCGTGAGTGAGGCGTACTTCGCGCGACTCCTCGGCCTCGACTTCGTGGCGGTCGTGCCGCGTCGCACGTCGCCTGCGAAGGTGGCGCTCATCGAGGCGCAGGGCGGCCGGTGCCACTACATCGATCGGCCGCCGGAGATCTACACCGAGGCGCAGCGGCTCGCCGACGAGCTCGGCGGATGCTTCATGGACCAGTTCACGAACGCCGAGCGGGTCACCGACTGGCGCGGCAACAACAACATCGCCGAGAGCATCTACTCGCAGATGCGCCTCGAGCGTCATCCCGTGCCGGAGTGGATCGTCGTCGGCGCCGGGACCGGCGGCACGAGCGCGACCCTGGGCCGATACATCCGCTACCGCCGGCATCGGACGCGGTTGGCCGTCGTCGATCCGGAGAACTCCGCGTTCTTCGGCGGATACGAGACGGGATCGGCCGACTACACCACCGGGATGTCCTCGCGCATCGAGGGGATCGGACGTCCGCGCGTCGAGCCGTCCTTCGTGCCCGAGGTCGTCGACCGGATGGTGCGGGTGCCCGATGCGGCATCGATCGCTGCGATGCGGCACGCGAGTGCCACGCTCGGGCGTCGCGTGGGCGGCTCGACGGGCACGAACCTGTGGGGAGCCTTCGGCCTGATCGCCGAGATGCTCGCCGCGGGCCACGAGGGCAGTGTCGTGACGTTGCTGTGCGACGGCGGTGAGCGTTACGCCGACACCTACTTCTCCGACGAGTGGGTCGCCGCCGAGGGGATGGACCTCGCCGGGCCGCTCGCGGTGCTGGAGAAGTTCTCGGCCACCGGCCGTTGGCCCCGGTAGAACCTCTGCGACCCGCGCACCGGGCGGTTGTCAATTTTCGTTGACGCACCCCGGTTGTCGACCTCGCCGACGAACTCGGGGTCAGCCGTCAGGCGGTACATCAGAAACACACCCGGAAGCGCAGGTGATCGACATGTTCGAACGATTCGCCGACGGTGCCGGATCCGGCGTCGTGGCAGCCCGGCAAGAGGCGATCCGCCGACCACCGCTCTCGTCGAATTGCGGA
>NZ_AJVB01000053.1:0-14751 GCF_000278445.1 Rhodococcus sp. R1101 | reverse complement strand
TTCGTACTTAGCTCAGAAGAGATCAAGGAGACGGGAGATCGCCTGCAGGGGGAGATCTATAAGGTGGCGCCCGTACGCAAGTATGTGCTTCTTCGCCTCGATGAGCTGCTCTCGAACGCGTCGGGCGTTTCGTACGATCATCCTCGGATCTCGGTCGAGCATGTACTGCCCCAGAATCCGAAGGTGGGGTCGGATTGGATGAAATGGTTCAAGGCTGCGGAGCGTGAGTTCTGGACGCACCGGCTCGGAAACCTGGTGCTGCTGAACCGAACAAAGAATGCGTCGGCAGGAAACTACGACTTCGATCGCAAGAAGACTCAGTACTTCACTGCCAAGTACGGAGTTGCGTCGTTTGCGATCACCACTCAAGTCCTGCAACAGAAAAAGTGGACGGTCGACGTTCTCGAAGAGCGCCAGAAGGAACTGGTAGGAATGCTGACACAGGAGTGGAAGCTCGAAGGTGGTCTTTGGTAGTCCTCGGTACCAACTCGGATCAGGAGAATCTGTGAGTGACGGCTCGTTGAGCGGCGACGATTTCGATTCGCGTCTTCGTCGTGAAGCAATGGCATGGCTAACTATTCGGACGAATGATGGGCTTGATTCGATCAGTCGTCAGGACCTACTCGACTTCACGATCGACGGAAGATTGTTCCGGCTGATGGATCCGACACGTGGGATCCGCAAGCTCAAAGAACTTTCGTCGGCGTTGTCGATAAGCACCACATATCGTGCGCCCGGGGCAAAGCGCCCATATGAGGATCAAGTCGGTTCTGACGGGCTCTCGCGTTACAAGTGGTCGACGACCGACCCCAACAACATGGATAATCGAGGGCTCCGGGCGGCTATGGACGAGGGCGTCCCGCTGATCTGGTTCTACGGTGTGGGGCCGAGCCTGTTTCAGCCGGTCTATCCGGTTTTCATCGTCGCGGAGGAACCAGAGCAGCATCAATTCGTTATCGCGACAGAGGTAGCGCGCGACCACCATCGCCCTGATTCGCAAGCCGAGGAGCAACTACGACGTTACGTTCTCGCAGAGACGAAGAGGCGACTCCACCAGCCGGTTTTCCGTGCGACGGTCATGCGGGCATATGAAACACGCTGCGCGGTTTGCGCGCTCGGTCACAGTGAACTGTTGGACGCGGCCCATATCGTCCCGGATTCACATGAGGCAGGTATCGCGGCAGTCACCAATGGTCTCGCGCTGTGCAAGATCCATCACGCGGCTTACGACGTGAATATTCTTGGAATCACCCCGGACCTGGTGGTCGAGATCCGGAAGGATCTTCTCGATGAGATCGGCGGACCGATGCTTGAGCACGGGCTCAAAGAGCGGCACGGAGAGAGTCTCATGATCGTTCCGGCTGCTCCAAGTGAGCGTCCTAATCGAAAGCTCTTGATTCTTAGTTACGAGCGCTTTCTCAATGCAGGATGAGAAGAGGTTAAGCGCTGCGTGAGAAGCGATTCCGACTGCGGTCACTTGAGCGGCCACCGAAGATTGGAAGGGTAATGAGGTCACGCCCTCGCGCAGTTCGTCGCATAGTGACGGAGCAGGTCGCCCGCGGTTTGTCGCACGGAAGAACGTCGGCACTCAGTCCAGCGTTTGTTCATCTCTGAGCTTGCAGGAGAGTTCTGGTTCGCGGACAAGCCTGGTTCGGCAGTGCCAACTCACGATTGCCGCGAGTTGGCTCACTTGTAGTGTGTAAGTCCAGGTTCTGACCTGCACGAGCGGGAATTATATGTCGGCGTGGGCCACCGGTGGGAAGGGTCTCGGGCGAGTAATCGCGATGGGTGCCGACCTAAACGTCGCATTAGCTCGAATTCACGCTGCCAGATCTGCGACGACGACTCCTCGAAGCGGTCCGGGTATGTACTAGCTTGCTCTGCGTGGTTGTAAGGGTGGTTGGGAGGGTTTCAGGCACCTATGAAAGTCGGGGCCATTTCCCCGATACGGATGCTCGGTGGTCATCGGATGATGGAAATTGAAGCTTCAGGTTCAATGTTGAAGTACACATCTACAAGGCCGAGGTATTGCCTCAAAGGTTGGGAGTGTCACGCGCCACGCGTCCAGAGATGGGCTTCGCTGCCGTGCGTCAAGCAGAAACCGCTGGACGCCGTCACTGTGATGCGCTCCGACGCGCAGTCAGGTCGTTCTACCGCCGGATCGCCGGGTGGGGGTGTACCTGGGTTGGTGGGTATACTGCCGGACGTAATCTAGGGAGCGCGTCGCGGAGTCCTCCCGCAAGTGTACCCGGAGGACATCATGGGCAATGAGTTGTCGGTAAGAGCTAGGCACGAGGCTGTGGTCGTATTGGGGGCCATCCGATGATTGATGGCTTCACAGACTACCAGGCCAAGTACTATGCCCACGAACTGCAGCGCAGCTATGCGAGCGACCACGTTGGCAAACTCGCGGGCCTCTTATTCGACGCACAGGTCGATCCCAAGCCCCACCAGATCGACGCCGCGCTGTTTGCCCTCCAGACGCCGTTCCTCAAGGGGGTCATCCTTGCTGACGAAGTTGGCCTCGGTAAAACCATTGAAGCTGGTATCGTTATCACCCAATACTGGGCGGAACGCAAGCGCAATATTTTGATCGTCGCGCCATCGAGCCTGCGGCAGCAGTGGCAACAGGAGCTTTACGAGAAATTTCTTATCCCATCGTCGCTGATCGACCTCAAGGCCAAAAACGGCCTATTATCTCCGGGACGCAATCCTGAGGTTCTGATTTGCTCCTACGAATTCGCGCAAAGGCACGAACATTCACTCATTCGTGGGTGGGACCTGGTGGTTGCCGACGAAGCGCACCGCCTGCGCAGCTTCTGGACCGGTCGAGCTAAGGTTGCCAGCGCCGTTGCGCACATCGTTGAAAATGCCCGCAAGACCGTTCTGCTCACCGCGACACCATTACAGAACAAGCTTGAAGAGCTTTACGGCCTCGTTTCAGTTTTCGAACCGGAGTATTTCCATTCGCTTGACGCGTTCCGCGAGCGATACATCAAAAATCGTGAAACGTCCGCATTCGACGATCTCGGAGATCGAGTTGCGCAGATCAGCAAGCGCACGCTTCGCCGCGACGCCGATAAGTACATCCGCTTCACTGAACGACTGCCGATCACCGTCGGCTTTGAACCCTCAGTGGACGAGCAGCGTCTTTACGAACTGGTCAACGACTACCTTCGCCGCGACGAGTTATATGCCTTCTCCCAGTCCACGCGACACCTGAGTGCTCTGATCATTCGGAAGCGCCTCGGGTCATCCACCTACGCCATCGCAAGCACGCTGGAGAGAGTCGCCAACCGGTTGGAAGCGGAGATCGTCACTGGCGAAACACCGCCCCGCGTGGACCGCCTTCTAATCGATGGAGACCTCACAGACGAAGAGTCTGACGAGTTCGAAGACCAACCGGCTCGTCAGGAACCGAAACGTCGTTCGCAGGACAACATCGCACTCATGCGCGATGAGGTCCGCGAGCTGAGAGAATACGCTGCACTTGCACAGTCGATCACCGTGAACGAGAAGGCAGTTCAGCTCAACCACGCCCTCGACCTCGGCTTTGAACGATTGCGAGAGCTTGGCGCTCCAGAGAAGGCGATCATCTTTACGGACTCCACGGTTACCCAGGACTACATTGCCCGATCTCTGGTCGAGGCCGGCCGCGGCGACGGTCTGGTTCTTTTCAACGGCCAGAACGACTCCCCTCGGTCCACCGAGATCTATCAGACCTGGCTGAAGAAGAACCGGGGTAGCGACGTCATTACGGGTGTTCTGGCGGCCGACCGGCGCAAAGCGCTGGTGGACTATTTCCGGGACGAGGGCACCATCATGATCGCCACCGAGGCGGCGTCGGAAGGTATCAACCTGCAGTTCTGCTCCATGGTTGTCAACTATGACCTGCCGTGGAACCCTCAGCGTGTCGAGCAGCGCATCGGTCGCGCGCACCGCTTCGGCCAGAAGTACAACGTAGTTGTCGTGAATTTTTCCAATAAGGGAAACCTCGCCGAGCAGCGTATCCTTGAGCTGTTAGACGAGAAGTTCCACTTGTTCCAAGGAGTATTTGGGGCCAGTGACGAGGTGCTCGGCACGATCGAAGACGGCCTAGACTTCGAGAAGCGCATTTCTGACATCCTGAACCGCTGCCGGACGGCCGAAGACATCGACTTCGCCTTCAATGAGCTGGAGAGGCAGTTCGAAGTCGAGATCTCCAAGGAAATGGTTACTGCCAAGGCCAAGGTGTTCGACAATCTCGACCCTAATGTCCAGGACCGCCTCAAGTCTTATGACGCCCAGTCGGGGGAGGTGCTCAATAAGTTCGAGCGGCTCCTCCTCGCGGTCACAAAATACCAACTCGCTGACGACGCCGTCTTTGAGGGTGACGGACGAGTGTTCGATCTCCACACCGCGCGTGTCCCCGGCGCAGTGGCTGGTCGCTACCACTTCAAGTCGCAGCCACACGCTCACGCGTATCAGTACCGCTTCGCTAGCCCACTGGCAGAGTACGTCATGGATCGGTCCAAGCTCACTGCCACACCTCCGCGCGAGCTGACCTTCAGTATTTCCAGGTCAGAGCGAGCCAGTACGGCAGTCAGGGCCCTCGCTGGCAAGAGTGGCCAGCTCGTCAGTAAGGTGGTCACCTTCCGTATGGAAGCTGGCGACGAGGATATCTCCGAATCCTATTCTCTTGCGGGCATCCTCACTGATAACGGCGAGTGGCTTGACCACGAGTATGTCGCCGACCTGATGGACCTGACGTGCACGAATATCTCAGACCCTCTTGGCAAGATCGACGAGTCGCCGTTCACGCCGCACCTCGATTCCCAGCGTGAGCAATTCGAGAAGGAAGTCCAGACGCGCAATGCTCGCTACTACGACCAGCAGGAGGAGATCCTGTATCGGAACGCCCTCGACCGGAAGGCCGAGTCCGAGGCGCTGATCCGGCAGTACCGCCAGAAGGAGAAGGAAAGCCGCAAGGCAGCGCGGCTGACAGACGATCCAATGGAACAATTACGCCACAAGAAGGAAGCACGTCGCTGGGCGCAAAAAGCCGAAGAGGAGGATGATCGAGCCCGCATTGACCGTATCAAGCTGCGCGAGGAAACCGACAAATACCTCGACCTGATCGAACAGTCACTTCAAGGTAGGCAAGAAATCGAAGACTTGTTCACAATTCGGTGGCGAGTAACCGCATAAGAATCACTCTCATCAAGAGCGGCATTAGGGTCGTGAGATTGAATCACTCAAGCTAATGAGGAACGGCTGAATGACTGACGGTATCAACGAGATCCCGAGCACTACCCCGAATTTGCGGACCGAGCTCGCGCAGAGGCTGCAGGAATTGATGCCCGAGGCCATCTGCGACGGCAAGGTCGACGTCGCCAAGCTTACCGAGCTTCTCTCTGATGACGCCGCCGACAGCAACGAACGCTTCGGGCTGTTTTGGCCGGGTAAGAAACGCGCGCTGCGCGCCGCTCAGGAACCGACCACTGCCACGCTGCAGCCAGATAAGGCCAACAGCAAGGACTGGGACACCACCAAGAACGTCTTCATCGAAGGTGACAACCTCGAAGTGCTCAAGATCCTGCAGAAGCACTACCACGGCAAGATCAAGATGATATATATCGATCCGCCGTACAACACTGGCCAAGACTTCGTGTATCCCGATAATTACAAGGAGGGACTGGAGACCTATCTTGAGTGGACCAACCAGGTAAACAAGGAGGGCAAGAGGATCTCGACTAACAGCGAGTCGGAGGGGCGCTACCACTCAAACTGGCTGAACATGATGTATCCCCGCCTAAAGCTGGCGCGCAACCTCCTTGCGGCGGATGGGACTATCTTCGCCTCAATTGACTATAACGAGGGTTTCCACCTGCGCTCGCTCATGAACGAAGTCTTCGGTGAATCGAACTTCGTCGGGGAGATCTACTGGGAATCGAAGACCAAGTCCCAAAACACCTCGACGTCGTACAACAAGCTCCAGCCTAAGGCGGAGGTCATCCTCGTCTACACACGTCGCGACAAGCGGCGCTTTAACCTTGTGTCGACGGGGAGTAAGCAGTACCCAGAGGGCGACGAAAAGGGCCCCTTCCGGTTAGCGGAGGTCGAGCAAATGGCTCGCGACGGCGTCCGCGGTCGTGGGTCGATGGTCTTCCCGATCCTTGGCATTGAGCCGCGCGAGGGCAACCAGTGGAAGCAAGGACGCGACACGATCGCTGCGTACGAGGCCCGTGGTGACCTGCTTGAACTTGGTGGAAAGCCGACCCTGAAGATCCGCCCCGACGACGAGCGCGGTGATGTTACAAAGCCGTTCTGGGGATTCTTTCCGAAAGAGATCGGCACGGCCGAGAGTGCAAAGAAAGACCTCAAGAGCTTGATGGGCGACCATGGTTTTGACACGGTCAAGCCGGTCGAGCTGATCAAACGGCTGGTATTCCACGCAACGTCGAAGGGTGACCTCGTGCTCGACTTCTTTGCAGGGTCCGGTACTACGGGACACGCTGTCATGGCGCAAAATGTCGAGGACGGCGGTTCGCGACGTTTCATGCTGGTGCAGCTGCCCGAGCCTACTGAGGAGAGTTCCCTGGCTCGCCGCGCGGGGTTCTCTACCGTGGCTGACCTAACGCGGTCGCGGTTAGACCACAGCCGTGCAACAGTCGAGGCTCAGCTGGCCGAGAGGTCGGCTGACCTCGACCTCGGCTACCGCTCGTTCAAGTTGGCAGACACCAACTTCACGAAGTGGAGAGTGGCCAGCGACGTCGGCGCCGATCGTCTCCAGCAGCATCTACTTGAACTCCGTGACAGTGCTGCGGGCGACGCGACGGCCGACTCGCTTCTCTCGGAACTATTGCTCAAGCAGGGCTATTCACTGACGGAAGAGTCGGTCCAGCGGAACGTCGCTGGCCTAATGTTGCACGCCGTTGGCGGCGGCTTATTGCTTGCCTACCTAGACGAACATACGAAACCAACTCTGGGGCAATTACGGGAAGTCGTGGACCAGGAGCCTGCCCGCTTCGTCATCCTCGAAGACGCGTTCCAGGGTGACGACGAACTTAAAACCAACCTCTCTCAGCTCTGCAAGAGCAAGGGCGTGGAGCTCTGGACCGCCTGATGGAATTCAAGTTTGATGCCAAGCAACAATACCAGCTTGACGCCATCGGGTCTTTGGTGCAGCTTTTTGACGGTCAACCGAAGGATGCCGACGAAGTCGTTACCAAGTTGCGCGGGAGCGCACCTGTCGACGGTACGACCAATCAATCGGCGCTCGACCTCGATCTCACGCAAGAGATCGGGGCAGTTGGCAATAACCTCGTCCTCGATTGCTCGACGATCCTGCACAACCTACAAGCCGTGCAGGACAAGAACGGGTTGGAGGTCCTGCAGGAGCTGGCCGGCAGCTCCCTCGACTTCGATATCGAGATGGAGACCGGCACCGGAAAGACGTACGTCTATCTGCGCACCATCTTCGAGCTGGCCAAGGCATACAGCTTCACGAAGTTTGTGATTCTCGTGCCCAGCGTCGCGATCAAGGAAGGCGTGTCGACCAGCATCAAGCTGATGCACCAGCACTTCCGCGATCTCTATCCGGCACAGCCCTTTGATTACTCGGTCTACTCGGGTAAGTCCGCCGAGGAGGTGCAGGGCTTTGCCACTAGCACCAACGTGCAAATCATGGTCATGACCATCGACTCGATCCGAGGCGACGCCAATTCCCGCATTATTCATCAGACTCGCGACAAGCTGAATGGTCTGCGTCCGATCGACTATCTGAAGGCCACGCACCCGGTGGTCATCATGGACGAACCACAGAACATGGAGTCCAAGCTGTCGCAGTCCGCTATCGGTGAGCTCGACCCTATTGCCACGCTGCGCTTCTCGGCCACACACCGAAAGCAGCGCAACGTCGTCTACCGACTTGATCCGGTCGATGCCCACAATCATGGGCTGGTCAAGCAGATCGTCGTCGCCGAAGTCGCCCAGCAGGGCTCCGATGCGGCACCGTACATCAAGGTGATCGAAGTTAAACGCGACCCGTGGGTTGCAAAGCTTGAACTGGCTGTTCGTTCGGTCGACGGTTCGCTCACGCGCCGGACCGTCAGCGCTAAACAAGACCAAGAACTGTCTAACCTCACCAATAACCCAGGTTACGAAGGTTGGTGGATCACTGAGCTGTCCATCGAACCGCAGTACGTCGAGCTCAATAAGCACGGCGTGCTCCGGCAGGGCGAGGAGATCGGCGGCAACTCCGACTCAATTTACCGTGAGATGATTCGCGAAACCATCAAGGAGCACTTCCGCAAGCAGACGATGCTTGCCAGCAAGAACATCAAGGTGCTGAGTCTGTTCTTCGTCGACAAGGTCGAAAACTTTCTCGGCGACGGAGTCAACAACAACGACGCCAACGGTCAGTTTGTCCAGTGGTTCGATGAGTTGTTCCGCGAGGAGCGAGTGAAGTCGCCGCAGTGGCAAGAATTATTCCCACAAGACCCGGCCGAGCTGCGACGCGGCTATTTCTCCGTCCTCAAGGGCAAGAAGGGGACGGCCGACAAGTTTCAAAACACCTCTGGTGCCACTAAGTCCGATGACGACGCCTACGACCTGATCATGCGCGACAAGACTCGGTTGCTCGATCAGGCCGAGCCCGTCCGGTTCATTTTCAGTCACTCCGCATTGCGCGAAGGCTGGGATAACCCGAATGTCTTCCAGATCTGCACTTTGCGCGAGGTGGGCGCCGAGGTCGAACGTCGGCAAACCATCGGCCGCGGCCTACGTCTTCCGGTCGACCAGACCGGCGCTCGCGTTGCGGACCGTAGCGTGGCTCAGCTGACTGTAGTCGCCAATGAGTCGTACCAGGCATTCGCCAAGTCGCTGCAGACCGAGTATGAGAAGTCCGGTGTTGAGATCGGACGAGTCCGCCTGCAAGAGTTCTCGAAAATTCCGCTTTTCGAGGAGCACATCGAACCTGGTGGGCCGGGATATTTTGGCTACGAGCGCTCGAAGGCTCTCTACAAAGCGTTGGAGTCCTCCGGAATGATCCAGGACGGCAAGGTCACCGCCTCGTACCAGCCGACGCAGCTTGGCTTCGACCTCAAGCAGTGCATCCCGGACTTCTTCTGGCCCTATGAAGACATCATCATCGAGTACATCGGACGCTCCAGTATCGAGCGCTATGTCAAGCCGCAGTCCAAGCGTAAGGCCCGCAAGCTTAATAAGGAGCTGTTCGTCAATCCGGAGTTCGAGGAATTCTGGCGCACTATCTCCCGACGCACGACTTATCGTGTCGCCATCGAACGCGACCGCTTGATCGAAGGAACGGTCAGGGCGATCAAGGAGGCACCGCCGATCCAGCCGCTGCGCATTCAGGTCACCCGAGCTGGCGTGAAGATCCTTCGCGGCGGAACGACGACTACCGAGGTGGGGCAGCGGTCAGCCTCGCTTCAAGGCGCCTATGACCTGCCGGATGTCGTCACTGAACTGCAGGAAGCCACCTCACTGACCCGGACTACGATCATCGACATATTGCTCGCTAGCGGACGTCTGTCCGAATTCATCGGAAACCCCAATGACTTCATCCAGATGGTTAAGAGTCGCTTGCAGGCCGTGCTCGCCCAGATCATCACCGAGGGTATCCAGTACGAGAAGATCGGCGGCTACGTTTACGAGCTGCGCGAGCTTCAGAAGGATGGCGAAGAGGAAAAGGACCGCTTCCTCGACCAGATGTACAAGCTGCGGAACCCCGAGAAGTCGGACTTCGACTACATCGTCTACGACTCTGAACCGGAGCGCCAATTCGCCGAGCTACTCGACGGCCGTGACGACGTCAAACTGTTCATGAAGTTGCCGGCTAAGTTCAAGATCGATACCCCGGTCGGCCCTTACAACCCCGACTGGGCGATTGTCAAGCACGAGGCAGGGCATGACAGGATCTACATGATCCGCGAGACTAAAAGTACCGATGACGAGGTCAAGCGCCGCCCAACGGAGAACGCTAAGATCAAGGCCGCCGCTGAGCATTTCGCAGCCATCGGAGTCGGTGACTATGCCGTCGCGGTTCCGGGGGCGTGGAGGCTATGAGCACCACAGCCACGCCCGGAGCGTGCTGGGCGCGGGAGGTCACTCTAGATAGACCTGCACGGGTATCCCTGACAAAGAACGCGCCGCCAGGGATGGACAACGCGAGGTTTGCTACAATAAAGCGCTCCTCGCTGAGTCCCGCGTAGGAACAATAGTCAGATCGTGTGGATCGGTTATGGCAGGTCCCCGATAATCGGTCCGGTTGGTGCTAGAGCCGATTCCTACTTGCAGTCGATCAGTCGAACTCATACGCCACGGGCTGGTGCCGGTGGGTGCATCCGGCAGCGTACCTGGCGGGGGTCCCGAGTTGCACCAGGTTGGTCGATTTCTGGGGTAGTCCGACATATCCGTTCAGGTGGCGGCGGTGCGTGTTCGGAAAATGGCACACTGATATGGACGTCGGTTTGTCAAGAGCGCAGGGAGAGGCGGCGCCCGGGACCGTCGTCATAGGCGCCGCCTCTGGGGGTCCGGCCGCATCCGAGTAGGGACGAGCGTGTCGATTTCGACGCGTAGTCAACTCTGATATGCGCGGGTTGGTTACCGCAGGACGGTTATTCGGCTGGAGTGCCTCGCTCGTCTAATATCGAGCGTGATCCCAACAGAGCGTTGGCGATTGCTCATAGTGTGCTCGCGGATCACTCCCAGGCGCTGCCGTCACCACCGCGTGATTCGGCCGGACGTTTCGGGGTTGTCGACTTTCAGGTATCGAGTACGGCCAACGACCAACACCAGCCGGCCAGCTCGCGTGCGATCGCGGTATTGGCCAGTGCGGGACGCTTACGGCGAACGTCGAACCCGACCCAACGATCATGCAGCCGCCGGTTCGCCTGCTGGCCGCGGGCTCGGGCCTCGGGACTGGCCTTGTCCCAGCGACGCCGCAGATCCGCTGATGGGCGATACTGGGGTCGGTGGTGCCAGGCAGCCTCGATCAGCAACCGCCGAGCGTGGCCGTTGCCGGTCTTGGTGATCGACCCCTGCGACCGCATTTCACCGGAGGAGTACTCGGTGGGCACCAACCCCAGATACGCGCCGATCGAACGGCCGGTCAGGCGCTGCCAGTCACCGATCTCCACCGCCAGGCCGAAGGCGGTCAGGGTGGAGACCCCGCGTAGGCAGCCGAGGCGGGTCACGACCGGGGTGTAGGCACTGTTCTCGGCCATCGCTGCGATCGCAGCATCGAGGCGATCACGCCGGTCGACCGCGGCAAGCATGGCGTCGTAGGCGCTCTCGTATGCCAGCTGCAGACCGGGTGCCTCGAAGTGCTGGGCGCGCAGCCAGGTGTCGTGCACTTTCGTCCACGCGTGGCCACCGTAGTAGACAATACCTTGTCGCAGAAGCAGTTTCGATACCCGATGGCGGGCCGACATCAGATCCCGACGGCTGTCTTCCCGGGCCCGAACCAGATCCCGGGCTCCCTCCTGCTCGACGCTGGGTACCGCGATATCGACGATCTGCCCGAGGTGCAGCAGTCGGGCCAGGTGTCGCGCATCCCGCGTGTCGTTCTTGACCCGGTCGCCCGGTGGGCGTTGCAGCTTCGACGGTGCCGCCACCAGGCATTCGATGCCCGCTGCGGCGAAGAACCGCGCGAGTCCGAACCCGGTGGGTCCGGCCTCGTACGTCACCGCCACCGGAGCCGGCAACGTTCGGATCCACGCGAATATCTTCCTATGATCGGGGGTCAGTCGGCGCTCGAAGAGCTCACCGGTCTGGCCGTCGAGGCCGCAGGCGACCACCGATCGTGCGTGCACATCCAACCCAACACTCGTACGCTGATACATTGCTGGGGCCTCCCACATCTGTGGCTCTACCGGCCAGGACCTGATTCCTGTCGGCAACCCACGTTCACATGTGAGTGCGGCCCCAGCCCAGCCCCTCATATCGTCTAACGGGTCGGTAGACTCCGGCCCGTGGCCGCCTACATCCGCAAAGTCCGCACCGCTTCGGGAGCAACCGCGGTGCAGATCGCAGCCAAGCAAGGCCGCCGAGGCAAAGTGCTCGAGCACCTCGGTTCCGCCCACACCGACAGTGAACTCGCCGTCCCTACTCGAAACCGCCCGGGAGAAACTGCTCGCCGGCCAGCAGGAACTCGACCTCGACCTCGGCACAACTGGCAGGTCCCCAATAGTCGGTCCGGTCGGTTCTAGAGCCGATCCCTTGGTGCAGTCGATCAGTCGATCTCATACGCCACGGGCTGGTGCCGATGGGTGCATCCGGCAGCGTACTCGGCAGGGGTCTTGTACCCCAGCGCCGAATGACGGTGTCGGTGATTGTGGTCGTCCTTGAAGTCCTCGATCGCCACGCGGGCGTCGAGCAGCGTGGGCCAGTAGTTGCGGTTCAGACACGCATCGCGCAGCCGGTTGTTGAACGACTCGATGAACCCGTTGTTCCACGGCCTGCCCGGCGGAACGTAAGATATCCCCACCAACCCAGCGCAGAAGTCCTGCAGCGCTTCCGAGATGAACTCGGGCCCGTTGTCCATGCGCAGCACCAGCGGCGCCCCACCCCAGATCGCGAACGCCTTCTCCAAGCCCTCGATCAATCGGCCGGCGGTGATCGAGCGGTCCACGATGTTCAACAACGACATCCGGGTGTGCTCGTTGACCATCGAGGCGACCTTCACCGTCTTGCCGTCGACGGTCGAGTCGAACTGGAAGTCCAATGCCCACAAAATGTTCGGAGCATCCGTCGACAATTGGAACCGAGGATAGGCCGGCACGTTTGCGGCGTGGAGCACGCCCGACTTGCAGTCCTTCTTCCTTCCACAGGCGGTGGCCTACTTCTTGTTGACCTCGATGCCCTGGTCGTAGCGCAGCCACGCCCGCGCTCGACGTAACCCGTGCCGCGGATGTTTGCGGGAATACCTGCGCAACTATGCGCGCAGATCGAAATCCGGGTCGTCCGGTGTCTGCGCCAACGGCAGCCGTCGGTAAGCGGACCTGGCGAACCTAACGACCTTGCACGCGAACCGCTTCGACATCTGCGTAGTGCCAGTGAGCATGGTGATCGCGGCGCGTTTGGCGGTCGAGCTCAGAATTTTCCCTTGGCGATCTCCCGCAGTGCGTCCTTCTCCAACTCGGCATCGGCGAGTAACCGCTTGAGCCGGCTGTTCTGCTCCCGCAGTTCCTTGAGTTTCTTCCTGAGCCTCATCAACCGGGGCAATCAGGACTCTATAAGAACCAGCTTTCTCAAAGTTCCGGGGAAATTCACTGGGAAGCGCGCTGCGCCGCTTCGTGCGCGGTTGTCCGAGTCGCGGAGCAAACGCCTGTAAGTCAATCGTGCGACGCCGGCCGAGGGTTGGCGCACGAAGTCAGGCGGCGCCGCTTACGCTGCCAACGAAGTCCGGCACAGGCACCTCACTGCGCGCCCGTGTTCGTCATCCGGTAGCCACCCGTACTCGTCGCACCCGTCGCATTTCTCGGGCACGACCCGCGGCACCGTCAATCCTTGCCACAGCGGTAACCATGCCTGCGCGTATCTCATGGGGTTCGAGGGGCGGTGTGCGGCCTTCGCGGTCGCGACCAGCTTCGGGACCCCGTGCGTCTCGATCAGCGCTTCCATGGCTGCCGCAACCTCGGGCTTTATGTAAGTGAAGATCGCAGACAATCCCGCTTCTCTACATGCTTCTGCCAGGCCGGCCACCGCTGGACTGAGCGATGCGGTCGCTACGCGAGGCGTGGTTTTGTTTTTCGTCCTTGGAAGATCAGTACTTAAAAGATCGCCTGGCTTTCCGTTGTCCGCGGCGCCGCAGGTCGGTTTTCCAGGCGTCGGGCCGGTGACAGGTTCTTCGTAGATCGTTTGGATGGTGATCCACTGGCCGCGCTCGTTCTGGATCTTCTCTCGGACGAGGTACCCGAGTTCTGCGAGTTCGCGGAGTGCGGAACGAATCGCGTCGCGGCCTTCCTTGGGGGAGTGTCCCGCGATCGAGTCCGAGCGGGTGCGCCAGTCGTCCGGTTTGGACAACAGCCAGATGAGTACGCCGCGCGCCCGGAATGAGAGCCTCTCGTCGTTGATGACGGCGTTGCTGAGGATGGTGAAGTTGCCGGCCAGGCGCGGTCCACGACGCACGCCGCCGGCCAGGGTATTCTGGCCCACGTTCGACTCCATTCCAGTCGGACATCCGGCCCGTCGGGAGTTGCCGCTCCTGGCGGGCCTTCTTCACTTGTGACGTCACGCGGATCGGTGACGATCTCGAGATCATGGCATCACGTGTACGAGAAGCGCAAGAGTTGTAGCGGATGTTCGCCTCGTCCAACGGATTACGTGGGACGCAGCGAACATCCGCGCCAACGCTGGGCTTACCTCAGGTGGCGCAGCGAACGGCCATCGGCCAGCGTCCAATCGCGCCAGCCGTTGCGAGCGCGATCGACTTTCTCGATCAGAGGGGCGGACGGATCCGAGTACGTGTGTCCGTCGACGGTGATGTTCCCGGCGGCCGTCACCGTGGCGACGTGAGTTGCGTTCGTCCGAGCATCGTAGAAGCGCAGTTCGTCTCCCGCTTTCAGCAGACCGTTGCACATGTGTTCGTACAGGGCGCCGGTGCTACCGGGGTTGACCCACTCATCGACGATGACCTTGTCTCCGGCGTCGTTACCCGCGGTGCCGACCAGGTTGCCGACGGCCCGACCGAGCAGACCCGCTCCTGCTCCGATGGCCCTCCCGGCTGCAGCCGCAGCGGAACCGCCC
>NZ_AJVB01000052.1:0-14832 GCF_000278445.1 Rhodococcus sp. R1101 | reverse complement strand
ACGCCGAGGTCCACAACGTGTGGGTTCAGACGGCTGCCCTGATTCGCCCGCCGACCACTCCACGATCCTCGTACGACCCGAATCACTCCACCTCGTGAAGTCGGCGCTCGACCCCGGATACGCTGAGGCCCACGCGGTGCCGTGCGACCTGCCCGAGAACGGATAGCGCCGGCGGCCTCGGCCGCCACGGACACCCGGCGATTCGCTCGTCGACACGGAAAGGCCCCTACCGCCCGGAAGCGGTAGGGGCCTTTCCGATCGGTCACACGAACCGACCGACGAGGACGGTCAGAGGCCGAGGGCCTTCTGCAGCACCGGCCACGAGTCCTTCAGATCGTCCTGCCAGTAACCCCACGAATGGGTGCCGGAGTCGCGGAAGTTGTAGGTGGCGGGGATGTCCAGCTCGTCGAGGCGGGTACGGAGGTTGTGCGTGCAGTAGTTGGTCGCCGCTTCGATGACGCCGCCGACCACGATCTGGTTGGCGAGCACGTCGACCTGGCCGTCGATCTCCGGACCGTTCAGGGTGTCGTAGCGCCCCGGCAGGCCCGTGCCGTTGGAGATGTAGAGATCGAGACCGCGCAGCTCCTCGGCGTGCACGTAGGGATCGTTCTCGGCCCAGGCCGGATCGTTCAGCTCACCCCACATGTTGCGGGTGTCGCCGCCACCCCAGGTCTCGACGACGAGCTTGACGAACTGCTGCCCGATCGGGTCGGAGGTCTGGGCGCAGCCGCTGTACGCTGCGACGCCCTGGTACAGGCCGGGAGCAGCGATGGGCAGCTGCAGGACCGACGTACCCGAGGACGACAGACCCGCGATCGCGTTGATCCCGTTCGTACCGAGCGCCGCGTCGATCAGCGGCGGGATCTCCTTCGTCAGGAAGGTCTCCCACTTGTTGACACCGAGAACCGGGTCCTCTTCCTTCCAGTCGGTGTAATAGCTCCACTTGCCACCGACCGGGGAGACGACGTTGACGTTCTTGTCCTTCATGAACTCGATCGCGTCGGTGCGGAAGCGCCAGGTCGCGCTGTCCTCGCCACCACCGGCTCCGTTGAGGAGATACAGCGTCGGGCGCGGCTCGCTGGTGTCGGCGGGACGCCAGACGTCGAGCAGGATCTCCTTGTCCATCGAGGCGGAGTAGACGTAGACGAGCAGCTGCTGCTCGCCGTAGTTTTCGATACGGGTGATCTTCGAGCCGTTTTCGCTGGTCACCGACTGGAGCGGCTGTTGGCTCTCGGCCACAGGGTCTGCCGGCTGGGCAATTGCCGGAGCCACCGACAACGCAGCCGAGAAAACTGCGCATGCCGCGCCGACGGTCAGTACGCGAAGTCGTCCGGATCCTCGCATCGGATGCCTCATACGGTTCTCTCACCTTTTCGAATAGGCAGTGGTGGTCGGCGTCGGGCGCGGTGCGGTCCGATGCTCGAACGGAACCTACCCGATGGCGGCCTACGTACAGTTACATGCGTCGTCGTCCGGGAGCAACTCGTTACATCCACTCCCTGTGGAGGTGTTCTTCGAGCACCGGCCCGATCGCTGCCAGCGACTCGGGTGTGGTCATCGCGCCGTGCACACAGTCGATCGGAACGTCCGAGATGGTGCCGGTCACCAGGTGCGACCAGCGTCCCGCGGCACCGTCCTGGGCGGGCGGATGATCGGCCGCGCTGAAGTACATCAGGTCTCCCTCGAACACCCCGGGGGTGTGCGACGCGATGAGTTCCGCCGATCGCAGCGCACTCTCGTACAGATTGCGGAAACGCTCCGCGGTGAGCGTGACCATCTCCTGCGGAACGGTCTCCATCACGCGCTGGAGGTGCTCGTCCGACAGGCTCGTCACGTCGGCCGAGTCGTCGAGGACGACGCCGATCTGTTCGAGCTCGTCGCGGATCGCTCCCCGGAAGTCGCCGACATCCAGATTCAGATGGCTGTCGAGCATGGCGAGGCAGTCGACGCGCTCCCCCGCCGCCTGCAGTTGCACGGCCATCTCGTGCGCGAGCACACCACCGAGCGACCAGCCCATGAGGTTGTACGGACCGTGTGGCTGCACCGTCCGGATCTCCTCGACGTATCGCGCCGCCATCCCGGCCAGGGACTCCGGCAGGTATCCGTCCTCCGACAACGCCTTCGACTGGACGCCGTAGATCGGCCGATCGTGCACGAAGCGGGTCAGGCCCGAGTACGTCCACGCGAGTCCGTACATCGGATGGACACAGAACAGTGGTGCCCGGGAACCGCGTGCGCGGAGCGGGAGCAGCACCTGCATCGCACTGTCGGCGAAGGGATCGAACTCCTCGCCGGCGTCGCGTTCGGCCGAGATGCGTCCTGCCAGTGCAGCGACGGTGGGGTCCGTGAACAACCACTGGACGCGGACGTCGGCGCCCACGCTGTCGCGGAGCCGGCTCGCGACCTGCGTCGCATTCAACGAGTTGCCGCCGAGCGCGAAGAAGTCGTCGTCCACACCGACCTTCTCGACGCCGAGCACCTCCTCGACGACGCCTGCGACGAGCTCCTCGAGCGGAGTACGCGGCGCCGTGTACGCGACGGTGTCGATCACCGGGGTGGGCAGCGCCTTCCGGTCGAGCTTGCCGTTGGCGTTGAGCGGCAGTTCGCGCAAGGGCACGAGCACCGCAGGCACCATGTACGACGGCAGCGAATGCCGCGCATGCACGGCGAGTTCGCCGACATCCAGCGACACTCCTTCGGCGGCGACGACATAGGCCGCGAGGCGGTCGCCTCCGTCCGGTCCCGCGACGACGGTGACCACGGCGCGCGCCACCTCCGGTCGCGATACGAGCACTGCTTCGATCTCACCGAGCTCGATGCGCTGCCCGCGCAGTTTGACCTGGAAATCGGACCGGCCGAGGTAGTCGAGTCTGCCGTCCTCCCTCCACCGGACGAGGTCTCCGGTGCGGTACAACCGCGCTCCGGTGTTGCGGGGATCGGCGACGAAACGCTCCGCCGTGAGAACCGCTGCGTGGGCGTATCCGCGGGAGAGTTGCACTCCCCCGACGTACAGTTCGCCGACGCTTCCGACCGGCACCGGCCGGAGCCGGCTGTCGAGTACGTGCACCGTCGTGTTGGCGACCGGTGCACCGATCGGCACCGGCCGGCCGTGCACTCGGGCCGTGTCCACACTGGTGACCACGGTTGCTTCCGCAGGGCCGTACCAGTTGACGAGTGCCGCCGTGCCGATCGCCCGGTAGGCGTCGACGGTGTCGGCGGTCAGTTCCTCCCCGGCCGCGAAGACGTACTTCAGCGATGCGAGGTCGCCGGCATCCGCGGACTCGCAGAAGACATCGAGCATGGACGGCACGAAATGCACCGAGCTCACCGACCGGAGACGGATCGTCTCGGCGAGATACTGCGGGTCGCGGTGCCCGTCGGGCCGGGCCACCACGACCGTCGCCCCGGTCTGCAACGGCCAGAACAATTCCCATGTGGAGATGTCGAAGGTGACGGGAGTCTTGTGCAGGACCACATCCCCCACGGAATGCGGGAATGTGCGCTGCGCCCAGCGGAACTGGTTGGCGACCTGCCGGTGGGTGATCTGGACGCCCTTGGGACGGCCCGTCGACCCCGACGTGTAGATCACGTAGGCCGTGTTGTCGGGCCTCAGGGAGCCGAGCCGTTCGCAGTCGTCGAGAGGGTGAGAGGGCAGGTGACCGAGGTCGAGGCGATCCACGTCGATCACCGGAACGGTCGTCGCGAGGTCGACACCGTCGCGGCTCGTGGTGAGGACGCATGCGGGACGCGCCCCGTCGAGTACGAGCGCGGTGCGATCGGCGGGATGATCCGGGTCGATGGGTACGTACCCACCACCGGCCTTGACGATCGCGTAGATTGCGAGCGGCAGTTCGAGCGAGCGCCGCATCGCCACTGCGACGAGCGTCTCCGGCCCCACGCCCAGTGCGACGAGGTGCCGGGCGAGCCGGTTGGCTTCCGCGTCGAAGGTCGCGTAGTCCCACTCGGTGTCCTCGAACACGAGCGCCGGCACCTGTGGGGTGCGGGCCGCCTGCTCCTCGAACAACGACACCAGCGTCGCCTCGTCGAGCAGTTCGGGGACGTCCGTCGCATTCCATCGGTCGAGACGCGCCCGATCGTGTCCGGTCGACACGTCGAGCTGCCCGATCCGCCGGTCGACCGACTCGGCGAACGCGTCGAGCACGACCTCCAGCCGGTCGGCCACGTCGCACGCGAAGGTCCCGCCGATCACGTCCTCCAGATACTTCACCGTCACCCGCACCCGGTCGTCGGCGACCACCATGAGGGTCAGCGGATAGTGTGTGCCGCTGGCCGCGTCCACGGCGGCGACGTCGAGACCGATGCCGGAGCGCGCCTCCGACAGGGCGGCCGCGTCCACCGGGAACGATTCGAAGACCACGAGCGAATCGAACAGTGCGTCCGCACCGGCCGACTCCTGGATCTCGGCCAACCCGAGATAGTGGTGATCGAGAAGCTCACCCTGTTCGCGTTGCACCGTCGACGCCAGGTTCGCGACGGTCTCGTCCGGGTCGATGCGCACCCGGACGGGGACTGCGTTGAGGAACAGGCCGACCATCGACTCGATACCGGGTAGCTGTGGCGGACGTCCGGATACGGTTGCGCCGAAGACGACGTCGTCGCGGTCGGTCATCCGGGAGAGCAACAGCCCCCACGCCGTCTGCACCATGGTGTTGAGGGTGACGCCGAGTCGGCGCGCCGTCGCGGACAGCTTTGCCGTGGTTTCCGGCGTGAGTTCGAAACCGGCTTCACCGATGCCCGCCTCGATCCCGCGAGCGGTGTCGAGCGTGGTGATCGTCGTGGGACCGTCCAGGCCGTCGAGCGAGCGCTTCCATGCCTCCCGCGATTCGGCGTGATCCCGTGCGTGCAGCCACTCGAGATAGTCCCGATAGGGAGCGACGGGCGGCAGCACGGCCGGATCCGCGTCGGCTGCGTACAGCACGAGCATGTCGCGCATCAGCAGCGGCATCGACCAGCCGTCGATGAGGATGTGATGGCTCGTGACGAGCAGATCGACACGGTCCGAGGCGGCACGGAACAGGGTGAACCGCAGCAGCGGGGCGCGGTCCATCACGAAATGCGTTGCGAGATCCTCGGCTTTCGCCTGCTCGATGCGCGCGTCGATCGCGTCCGGGTCGCCGGCCTCGGTGACGTCCACCTCACGCCACGGAACCTCGATCCCGCGCTGCACGACCTGCACCGGCACACCGCTGCGCGTCGTGGTGAACGCCGCGCACAGGTTGGGGTAGCGGTCGAGCAGGGTCTGTGCGGCCCGGTGCAGCCGGGCGGTGTCGAGATCACCGCGGAGACGGAGCACGAACTGGGTCGTGTACACGTCGACACCGTCGCTCGCGAGCAGGGCGTGGAACAACATGCCCTGCTGCGAGGGGGGGTGAGCGGCCACACGTCCTCGAGGCCCGGGTACCGCTGCTCCCATATCTCGATGTCGTCGGCATCCGCGTCGACGAGGGGCAGGTCGGAGGGGGTGAGTCCGCCGATACCGGGTTGTGCCGCGTACCGGGCGAGTGCGTCCACCGTCGCGGTCCATGTCCGGACCACGTCGGCGAGTTCGTCTTCGTGGACGCGCGCGGGATCGGCGGTGAGGGTCACGGCGAGTTCCCCCGCAACCGACGAGGCGTGGATTTCGAGCCGATGTTCCGGTGCGGTACGGAAGACGGGCCGGATCCCGTGTTCGGCGGACAACCGCCAGGCCTCGCGCATGCCCCCGTCGCGTGGTTCGCCGTGCAGGGTCACCATCGTGTCGGGATCAGCCGTCACCGCGTCGTCGGACGACCGGCGCAGCGCCGCACGGAGTTGTTCCTTGACGGCCTTGACGAGTGGGGCCGCCCCTTCGGGCCCGGTGAGTTCCCCGACCCCGTCCAGGTCGATGCGCGCCGGATACTGCACCTGCAGGCCGCCGACCGTCCGGGACGTGCCGGCCGCAGATGCGAGTCGTCGCCCGTCGGCGCCCACCACGAGATCGACCTGTGCCGACCCGCCGGTGCCGGTGACCGCGACCGCAGCGACCGCGACGAGCACGTCGATCGGTTCGGCGCGGAAGGCCGCAGCCAGATCGGCGAAGACGGATGCGGTGTCCGAGGCCGAATGACGGACGGTGGCCCCGAGGGGAGCCCGCTCGTCCGAATCCGCAGTCGCGACTCTCGTCACCGGCGCGGCCGGAGGCGTCGCGAACGTGTTCGACCATGCCCGCGCCGAGACCTTCTCGGCCGCCACGGTGGGGGTGCGACCGGCGGCACGGGCGGTCCAGGCGGCGGCCAGATCGTCGGCGAGCACCTGCCACGACACTCCGTCGACGGCGACCGCGTCGCCGACGGCCACGAGCAGATCGGAGTCACCGGCGGACACCCGGACGAATTGCACGACGATGCCGGCAGCCGGGTCCAGCCGGTCTGCGGCCTCCCGCACGACGCGGTCGACGATCTCCTCGAGCGCAAGGGGGCCTTCGATCACCTGGTGCCGCAACACCTTCGAGATATCGAGGGCCGACGCGGCAACGACCCGCGGGGACTCGTCGACCTCGCGCGGCACGACCAGACGCAGCAGCGGATGCGCCGCGAGTACAGCGGTCAGGCACTCGGCCGGCCCGTCGTCGTCGACTCCGCCCGGCATCTCGATGACGACACTCGTGACACCGTGGTGCCCGCCTGCGCGAACACGCGCGATCTCGGGTGTCCGAGGAGCGGTGTCCTCGGCTGCAGGATCCGCCTCCGCCTCCCCTGCCTCCGTGGCAGCCCCGGCATCGACGAGTTCGGCGAGCGCCGCGACCGTCTTCCGTTCGAAGACGTCGCGCGGGCTCAGTTCGAATCCGAGCGCCCGGGCTCGGGCGACGAACTGGATGGACACGATACTGTCGCCACCGAGGGCGAAGAACGAGTCGTCGGCGCCGATCTCGTCGACACCGAGGATCTCGGCGAAGATCCCGGCGATCGCGGTCTCCGCCGGAGTCGACGGTGCGCGACGCTCCGTGGAAGCGAACACCGGTTCCGGCAGGGCCTTCTTGTCGAGCTTGCCCACCGGGGTCAACGGCACCCGGTCGATGACGACGACGGCCGTGGGCACCATGTAGTCGGGCAGTGACCCGGCCACGAACCCGAGCAGTTCGTCGGTGTCGACGGTCCGCGCTTCGCACGGCTTGACGTAGGTCACGAGAACTACGGCGCCGGCTGCGGTCTCGTGCCCGAGAGTAGCCGCGAAGTCGACGTCCGGATGTGCGACGAAGGCCGCGTCGACCTCCCCCAGCTCGATCCGGAACCCGCGGATCTTGACCTGCTGGTCGGCACGTCCGACGTACTCGAGTTCTCCGCCTGCGGCCCAGCGGACGAGATCGCCCGTGCGGTACAGGCGTTGCCCGTCGCCGAACGGGGATGCGACGAACCGTTCCGAGGTGAGCCCGGCCCGGCGGTGATATCCGCGGGTCAGCGCCGGTCCCGAGAGGTAGAGCTCGCCGGTGACGCCGAGCGGGACGGGATGCAGCCGGGCATCGAGCACGTGCGCACCCACACCGCGCAACGGATGACCGATAGGCATCGCGCCTCCCGGCACGAGCGGTTCGGAGCTGGTGGTGATACACGTGGTCTCGGTCGGGCCGTACACGTTGTAGAACCGACGGTCGCTTCCCCACCGGGTCACCAGATCGGAGGAGTACGCCTCGCCGCCGACCATCACCGCCTCGAGTTCACCGAGGCCGGACGGATCGACGGTGGCCAGCGCGGCCGGAGTGACGAAGGCGTGCGTGACGGCCTCGCGCCGCAGGACGGCCGCAAGTTCCTCGCCGCCGTAGATCGCGGGCGGCACGATCACCATCGTCGCTCCCGCTCCGACCGCGAGAAGCATCTCGAGCACGGACGCGTCGAAGCTCGGTGAAGCGAACTGCAGGGTGCGTGCGTCGGCCGTGATTCGGAAGGTCTCGCATTGCGCGCGTGCGAGATTCGCCAGACCCGCATGGGTCGAGACGACACCCTTCGGCCGGCCGGTGGAGCCGGAAGTGTAGATGACGTAGGCCGCGTTGCCGACGCGGATCGCGCCGTGCAGTTCCGTCGCCTCGATCGGCTCGGACGACATCCGGTCGCATCTGTCCCGGAACTCGTCGTCGTCGAGCACGAGCCACTCGGCGCCGGGGAGCCTGCCGGCGTGAGCCGAGGAGGTGACGCCGAGACGCGCTCCCGAATCCTCCAGCATGTAGGCGATACGGTCGGCCGGATAATCGGGGTCGATGGGCACATAGGCCGCCCCCGTCTTGGCGACCGCCCATACCGCCCGGATCATGTCGATCGAGCGTGGGAAGGCGAGGCCGACGAACGTCTCCGGACCGGCACCGTGGTCGAGGAGCACCCGGGCGAGACGGTTCGTCTGCTCGTCCAGCTCGCGATAGGTCAGTGCCTCGTCGCCGCAACGCACGGCGGTGCGGTCCGGTCCCCCCGCCACGGCGAGCGACAGGAGCCGTGACAGGTTCTGCGGCTCGACCGATTCGGCGCCGCGCACTCCCGCGAGACGTGCACGTTCGTCGGCGTCGAGGATGTCCACGTCGCCGATCGCCCGGTCGGTGTCGGCGAGGACACCGTCGAGGAAACGCACGAAGCGACGCGCGAAGCCGTCGATCGTGTTCTCGTCGAACAGGTCTCGCGCATACGAGAACTCGGCCGCCATACCGGCCGGTTCGCCGGTCCGATCGAATTGTTCGGCGAGGGTGAGCGACAGGTCGAATTTGGCGACGTCGATATCGGAGTCCACGATGCCGAAACTCAGGCCCGGCAGATCGAAACCGGTCCGGCCCAGGTTCTCGAAGGAGAGTGCGACCTGGAACAGTGGCTGCCGCGCGGTGGACCGTTCCGGCGCCAGGATCTCGACCAGTCTCTCGAACGGGATATCGGCGTGTGCGAACGCATCGAGATCCGTCTCACGTGCCTCGGCGAGCAGGTCGGCGAACGACCGGTCGCCACGCGGCGCGGTCCGCAGCACGAGGGTGTTGACGAACATGCCGATCAGGTCGTCGAGTTCCTCGTGTCCGCGGCCGGCGACGGGTGTGCCGATCGCGATGTCGACGTCACCGGTGATGCGGTGCAGGAAGCCGGCGAGTGCGGCGTGCAGCACCATGAACAGGGTCGCGTTGTGTGTGCGAGCGACCTCGGTGAGCCCGTGATGGGTCGACGGGTCGACGACGAAGCGCACCTTGCCACCTCGCATCGACTGCACGGGCGGGCGCGGGCGATCGGTGGGCAGGGCGATCTCGTCGGCGATGCCGGCAAGGGCGTTCTTCCAGTAGGCCGCCTGTCCGGCGAGGACCGAGGCGGGATCGTCCTCCGAACCGAGCATCCGCCGCTGCCACAGAGCGAAGTCGGCGTACTGGATCGGAAGTGCCGCCCAGGCGGGCACCGCGCCCGTCGAGCGTGCGCTGTAGGCGACCACGAGGTCTCGCGTGAGCGGCCCGACCGACCAGCCGTCGGCGCTGATGTGGTGCACCACCGTCACGAGGACGTGCTCGGTCGCCGCGAGACGGAACAGCGCGAGCCGGACCGGGATCTCGGTGGTGACATCGAAGCCGCGCGCGACGATGTCGTGTACCCGGGCCGGCAGGTCGGTCTCGGTCACGTCGACGGGTTCGAGGCGAACGGTGGCCTCCACTGCCGGGAGGATCTGCTGGATCGGACCATCCGTCCCGCGCGGATACCGCGTACGCAGGGTCTCGTGTCGCGCCACGACGTCGTTGACGGCGTGCTGCAGGGCCTCGGCGTCGAGCGATCCGGACAGCCGCACCGCCGCGGCGACGTTGTAGGCGGGCGAGGACGTGTCGAACTGGTTGACGAACCACATCCGCTGCTGCGCCAGCGAGAGGGGAATCTCCACCGGGCGAATCACCGGGACGAGAGGTTCGTGGTGTTCGACCGCGGAGAACTGCTCGAGGCGGGCAGCGAGCGCACCCACGCCGGGGGCCTCGAACAGTGTGCGGACGGGAACGCGCAGTCCCGATGTCTTACCGAGACGCGCGACGACCTGGGTGGCGAGCAACGAGTTGCCGCCGAGATCGAAGAAGTCGTCGTCCAGACCGATGCGGTCGACGCCGAGCACTTCCGCGAACACACCGGCCACGGTCTGCTCGATCGTCGTGGTCGGGGCGCGGAACTCCGTGGACTCGAAGACGGGCGCGGGAAGTGCTGCGCGGTGGAGCTTTCCGTTGGCGGTCAGCGGAAGCTCGGTCAGAACGACGAACGTCCCGGGGATCATGTATTCGGGCAGTTCCCGGGCGAGAGCCTCGGCGACCCGGCCGGTGTCGACGACCGCACCGGCAGCGGGAACCAGGTACGCGACGAGCCGATCACCGAGACGCGCATCGTGGTGCGCGGTCACGACGGCCGCAGCGATGCCGTCGAGGCGACGGAGTGCCGATTCGATCTCCTCGAGTTCGATGCGGAAACCGCGGATCTTCACCTGGAAGTCGGAGCGGCCCCGGTATTCGATCTCGCCGTCGGTGCGGAGCACCGCGAGATCACCGGTGCGGTACATGCGCGTCCCGGCCGGTCCGAACGGGTCGGCGACGAAGCGGTCCGCCGTCAGGGCCGGTCGATCCTGGTAGCCGCGTGCGAGCTGGATACCGGCGAGGTAGAGCTCCCCGATCACCCCGGCGGGCACCGGATGGAGGCGCCGATCGAGGATGTGGACGCGGGTGTTCCATTCGGGTGTGCCGATCGGCACGACGTGCTCGTCCGCGTCGTCGACCTCGTGCGAGGTGACCGACACGGCGGCTTCGGTCGGGCCGTAGAGGTTGAACAGTGCTGCACGGTGGGTCCGGCGGAACGCGCGAGCGGTCGTGGCCGGCAGCGCTTCACCGATCGCGAGGACGGCGCGCACGGATTCGGGGAGCGACCCCTCCGAGGCGGTCATGAGCATCTCGAGCATCGAGGGCACCAGGTGCACGACGGTGACACCCTGCTCCTGCATCGTGGCAAGCAGATAGTCCGGGTCCTGATGACCGTCCGGTCGTGCCACGACCAACCGGCCGCCTGTGGTGGGCGCCGACCAGAACTCCCACACCGACAGGTCGAACGTCGAGGCGGTCTTGAGGAGCACGACGTCGTCGGGGCCGAGATCGAATTCCTCGGCCTTCCACAGCAACTGGTTGGTGACGGCGCGGTGGCTGACCGCGACGCCCTTAGGCCGGCCGGTCGATCCGGACGTGAAGATCACGTATGCGAGATCGTCGGGCCGCAGCGGTGAGCTCCGGTGCGCGTCGAGTACCGGACCGGACGGATACCGGGCCGTGTCGATCTCGTCGAGGTCGACGATCTTCGGCAGATCGAGGGCGCAGGTCCGGCGACCGTCGCCGTTCGTGAGGACGACCGTGGGGGCGCTCGTCTCCAGGATGTACTCGACGCGGGCCACGGGCATCGCGGGATCGATCGGTACGTATGCCGCACCCGTCTTCGCGACCGCGTACATCGCGATGGGGAGCTCCGCACAACGCGGCAGGAGGAGCGCGACACGATCCTCCGTACCGACACCCCGCTCGAGCAGCATGTGCGCGAGCCGGTTGACCTCGGTGTCGAGCTCCGCATAGGTCCAGTGCCTGTCACCCGATACGAGAGCCACCGCGTCCGGTCGGCGTGCGACCTGCTCGTCGAACAGGGTCACCAATGTGGCGGAACCGTCCGTGGTCCGGTCGGTGTCGCCGAGCTCGGCGAGCCGTCGCCGATCGGCCTCCCCGAGCAGATCGATGTCGCCCACCACGACGTCCGGGTCGGCGGTCACCGCGCGCAGGACCGTCTCGAGCAGTTCGGTGAACCGCACGACCGTGGACTCGTCGAACAGGTCGGTGGCGTAGGTGACGAAACCGCCGACACCGAGGGGCGATCCGTCCTCGGCGTAATGGTCCGCGACGATGAAGTGCAGGTCGAATTGGGAGATCTCGGTCTCGATGTCGAGACCCGTGACCGTCAGGCCCGGCAGTTCGAGGCTCGACCGCTCGACGTTCTGGAACGACAGGCCGACCTGGAACAGGGGGTGCCGCGCCTGCGATCTGGTGGGGTTGAGGATCTCGACGATCCTCTCGAACGGCAGGTCCGCATTGGCGTAGGCGTCGAGATCGATCTCCCGCACGCGGTCGAGGAGCTCGCCGAATCGCGCGTCGTCGTCCACTCGGGTGCGGAACACGAGCGTGTTGACGAACATGCCGATGACGTCGTCGAGCCGGGCCTCGCCGCGACCCGCGATCGGCGTGCCGACCGCGATGTCGGAACTCGCGCTCAATCGTGACAGGAGGACCGCGAGTGCTGCATGGAACGTCATGAACAGCGACGCCCCGCGCTCGCGCGAGAGAGACGACAGCGCGGAGTGCACGTCCGCCGGGATCCGCAACGGAACGCGGCGGCCTCGCAGGGACTGCACCGGTGGGCGGGGACGGTCGATCGGCAGTTCCAGCTGGTCGGGAAGACCGTCGAGGACCTCGACCCAGTACCGGATCTGCGCTGCCGCGACGGAATCCGCGTCGGATTCGGAGCCGAGCACCTCGCGTTGCCACAGGCTGTAGTCGGCGTACTGCACCGGCAGCGGCGTCCACGACGGACGTTCACCTGCGAGTCGCGACATGTACGCGGTCATCAGGTCGCGGGTGAGCGGCGCCATCGACGACGCGTCGGCACTGATGTGGTGGACGACGAACGCGAGCACGTGGTCGTCGGCATCCAGGCAGAACAGCCTGGCACGAAGCGGGGCATCGGCCGTGACGTCGAATCCGGCGACGGCCAACGCGGTGACGGCGGCTTCGAGATCACCGGGGACGATCTCGACCGGTGTCAGATCGGGAACGGCCCCGGCCGCCGGCAGCACGACCTGCACCGGACCGTCCTCGGACTCCGGGTAGACGGTGCGCAGGATTTCGTGCCGATCGATCACGTCGGCGACCGCGGCTTCGAGAGCCCGGGCGTCGAGAGATCCCGTGATCCGGAGCGCCACCGGCAGGTTGTAGGCCGGCGACTCCGGATCGAATCGGTTGAGGAACCACATGCGCTGCTGTGCGAGCGACAGTGGCACGCGCTCGGGACGGGGCCGGGCCTCGAGACGGGGCCGGTCCTCACCCGTTCCGTGCGATTCGAGGCGCACGGCCAGCGCCGCGACCGTGGGCGATTCGAACAGTTCCCGAACCGGGACCCGTGTGCCGAGTGCGTCGGAGATCCGTGATGCGACGCGCGTCGCGACGAGCGAGTTGCCGCCGAGTTCGAAGAAGTCGTCGTCGGCACCCACCCGGGCCACGCCGAGCACGTCGGCGTAGACACCCGCCACGATCTCCTCGATCGGGGTACGAGCCGCGCGGAACTCGCGTGCTTCGAAGACCGGTGCGGGCAGGGCCTTGCGGTCGAGCTTCCCGCTGGTGTTCAAGGGGAACTCGTCGAGCGCGACGACGGCCGAGGGCACCATGTAGGAAGGCAACGTCTTCTTCACCGCATCGAGCAGCGCCGCCCGGTCGACGGTGTGTCCCGGTGCCGGCACGACGTACGCGACCAGTTGCTCACCGGTGGAAGTGGGCACGACGAGCGCGACTGCCTGCGATACCTCGGCGCAGCCGAGCAGAGCCGTCTCGATCTCGCCGAGTTCGATGCGCTGGCCGCGGAACTTGACCTGGAAGTCGGTGCGACCCAGATAGTCCAGGACGAGCTCTCCCGCAGCGGTACGACGCCACCGCACGAGGTCGCCGGTGCGGTACATCCGGCTCCCCGGTCGTCCGAGCGGACTCGCGACGAATCTGTCGGAGGACAGGTCGGGGCGCTTCTCGTAACCCCGAGCGAGTTGAACCCCGCCGAGATACAGCTCGCCCGGCGTCCCGACCGGTGTGGGAGCCAGACGCGAGTCGAGGACGTAGACCTGCACGTTCCACTCGGGCACACCGATCGGCACGGCGTGACCGTCGCCGTCGGCCGGCCAATAGGTGGCCGAGACCGCCGCCTCGGTCGGGCCGTAGAGATTGTGGAGCGCCGCATCGCCGAGCCGGCGGAAGGCCGACACCGTTTCCGGCGGCAGTGCCTCTCCGATGACGAACACGTGCCGCAGGCTCGCGCAGCTGCCGGCGGGTGCCTGTGCGGCGAAGACGGTGAGCATCGACGGGACGAAATCGGTGAGGGTGACGCGGTGACGTGTGACGGCATCCGCCACCCACGCCGGGTCGCGATGGGCGTCGTGGGGCGCCACGACGAGGGTCCCCCCGGTGCGCAGTGGCAGGAAGTATCCCCAGAGCGAGACGTCGAAGGTCGTGGCGGTCTTCTGCAGGTACACGTCGCTTCCGGCGATGTCGTACTCGGCAGCCATCCACTCGAGCTGGTTGACGATCGCTTCGTGGGGAACGGACACACCCTTCGGCCGTCCCGTCGAACCCGACGTGAAGATCACGTAGGCCGGGGATGCGGGCTGTACGGTGCCGCGCAGTTCGTCCTCCCGGACAGGATGCGCGTCGTACCCATCCGTCTCCAGGGTGTCGAGGAGGATCGGGGCGATTCCTTCGGGGAGGTCGTCGGCGTCCGCGCTCGTGCTGAGCACACACACCGGTCGGGCGGTGTCGAGGATGTGGCCGATCCGGTCGGCCGGATGGTCGGGATCGAGCGGCACGTAGGCACCGCCGGCGGTGACGACCGCGTACATGGCGACCACGAGATCGATCGACCTCCGGATCCCCAGGGCCACGAGCGATTCCGGTCCGACCCCGGACGAGATCAGGTGCCGCGCGAGTCGGTTGACGCGTGCGTCGAACTCGGCATAGGTGAGCGACTCGTCGCCGAAGAGGACCGCGGTCGCTCCCGGGACGCGGTCGACCTGGGCCCGATAACGTGACAG
>NZ_AJVB01000051.1:0-14954 GCF_000278445.1 Rhodococcus sp. R1101 | reverse complement strand
ATGAACGCGGCCTCCATGGACGGCAGCACGTTCTGCACGCGGCCCAGGTAGATGTTGCCGACCATCGATGCCGACCCGGAGGTCGTGACGAAGTGCTCGACGAGGATGCCGTCCTCGAGCACGGCGACCTGCGTCATTCCCGCATGGGCGCCACCTGTGCGCTCACGCACGACCATCACCCGGTCGACGGCCTCACGACGCGCGAGGAACTCGGACTCGGTGAGGATCGGGGGCCGACGGCGACCCGCCTCGCGGCCGTCGCGGCGACGCTGACGCTTCGCCTCGAGACGCGTCGAACCGCTGATGCCCTGGACCTCGTCCTTGACACGGCTCTTCGGACGCGGCTCCCGCTCGTGGACGACCGTGGGAACCGAGTCGTCCTCGGTGCTCGCCGTGTCGGTGTCGGCGGAACCGCGACGACGGCGACGGCGGCGACGACGACGTGACGTCCCGCCCTGCTCGTCGTCGTCGTGCTCGTCGGTGCTCTGCTCGTCGCCCGAGGTCGATTCCTCGGTGGTGTCCTTCTCGATGTCGGACGTGTCCTCGGCGGGGGACTCCTCTGTCTCCGCGTCGGACGACTCGGTGTCCTCCCCGGTCGCCGTGGTCTCGTCCTGCTCGATGTCGGTGCCGTCCCCACGGCCCCGCCCACGACCGCGACGTCCGCGACGACGGCGACGCGGCTGGTCGTCCTGGTCTTCCTCGGCCTGCGACGAGGTCGCATCCTCGGTGGACTCGCCGGCGGCCGGTTCGGCGGACTCGGCGGGCTGCTGCTCTTCCTCTGCCACCGGTTGCTCGGCGTCCTTGCCGCGACGGGCACGTCGCCGCCGCGGACGGGTCTCCTCCTCGGCGGGCGAGGGTACCTCGGGCTGCAGGAACAGCGGCGCGGCGACGATCGACTCGGCCGTGGTGGACGGCTCGGGCATCTCGAACAGCGGCGTGCTCTGCTCCACGGACGTGAACAGCCCGGTGGGTCCTCCGACGGACGGGGTCTCGACTGCCTGCGGCGCGGTCTCGTCCGAGGCCTTCTCGGCGGGCCGGAGCTCTCCGCTCTCGACCGGCACAGCCTCGGCGCTCTCGACCGGCACAGCCTCGGCAGTCTCCTCCGCCTCTGCCTTCGCGGGCTCGGGCGCCGTCTCGGCTGCGCGCTCGGGGGTGTGCTCTGCTGCGGGCTCGGCGGCTGCGGCTTCGGGAGCGGCTTCGGCTTCCTGCACTGCAGGCTCGGGCGTACCTGTGTCGCTCAGCGCGGCGTGCAGGTCCTCCGCGACGTCGCGAGGGAGCGTCGAGTGCGCACTGCGCAGCTCGGTGCCACGCTCCGCGGCTTTCGCGATCACCTGCTTACTGGTCAGCCCCAGCAACTTGGCGAGGGCATGGACGCGGATCTTGGCAGGCAGACCGAGGAGGTTTCGTCCCTCTGCGTCCGACGCTTCGATCGAGTTGTCTTCCGGCGGCTCTTGATCGGCCACGTAGGTCTCCTAAGGCCCCCGGGCGCGTCCACCACCGACTACAGCGATGTGAGCGGCCACGCGGGGGCGCAGCTTGTGTACTCGCGCCGGGTGGGCGCGAGTCCTTCCGGTCTCGCATCGCGCGGTCGTCCGGTGCCCGTTTTCACTGCACGGCCGAGCAATGCCTGGCTTGATCGCGGGTCGAGCGCCGGAACATCCAGCGTGCCGCCGAGCGAGGGTGTCTCCTTCGTCCTCGGCCACAGCGATGTCGGGCATCGATCCGTGATGTCGTTCGGCCGCTCCGCACGCGGTGTGTGCGGGGCAACCTCTGCCAGTATCCCACACGGAGATCTCCGGATACGCCAACGGCGCCCCGGAGGGCGCCGTCGGAGGTGTCGGGAAGCGCGAAGCGCGACGCCCGAACGGTTTCGTGGGCGACACGCCAGGCGCGCCGGCCGGTGCAGGGTTGCTATTTCGCCAGGGCGGGGAACCAGAGAGCGATCTCGCGCTCGGCGGACTCCACCGAGTCGGAGCCGTGGACCAGGTTCTCGCCCGGATCCAGGCCGAGATCGCCGCGGATCGAGCCGGGAACGGCCTTCTCGACCGGATCGGTGCCACCGGCGAGCTGCCGGAAGGCCGCGATCGCGCGGGGGCCTTCGAGGACCGCCGCCACGAGCGGACCGCCGGTGATGAACTCGATCAGCGAGGGGTAGAAGGGCTTGCCCTCGTGTTCCGCGTAGTGCGCTCCGGCGACCTCCTCGGTCGCCGTACGCAGCTCGAGAGCCACGATGTCCAGACCCTTCCGCTCGATGCGCGCGAGGATCTCTCCGACATGACGGCGTGCGACGCCGTCGGGCTTGATCAGTACCAGGGTCCGCTCAGTCACGCGACAAGCCTAGAGGTTCAGTCCCGCTGGCCCGGGAGCAGACCCCTGGATTCGCGATCCCTGATGTCTTTACGCAGGTAGAAGATGTACGCCCATACCACGGCGAAGAGCACGCCCACCGCGCCGAACGCGAGGTCGACGAAGAAGCCCAGCACGGCGAGCACCTGCAGGGTGATGTTGAACGGGATCGCCCACGACTTCTTCTGCACCCCGGCGCCGAGGAACATCAGGACGGCGAGACCCACGACGTAGGTCGTCGACCACGCGCTCAGTCCCCCACCGACGGTCGCGATGACCGGCAGCACCAGCAGGACCACGATCGCCTCGAGCACGAGTGTTCCCGCCATCACGCCCCGGAAACCCTTCCACGGGTCCGTCGTCGGCGGCCGGAACTTCTGTTCCTCCGGCTTGTCGTTGCTCACGCGGGATCCTTTCCGAACAGACTGCGGGCCGCACCTGCGGTCACCACCGAACCGGTGACCACGACCCCGGCGCCCGACACCGCTTCGCCGGGCTCGCCGACCTCCTCCGCAATCGCGATCGCGGTCTCGATCGCATCCGGGAGCGTCGCCGCGGTGACGACCCGTTCGTCGCCGAATCGGGCGACGGCGATGTTCGCGAGATCGTCGACGTCCATCGCCCGCGGCGACCCGTTGTGCGTGACGACGATCTCGTCGAAGACCGGTTCGAGCGCCTCGATCAGACCCGCGACGTCCTTGTCGGCCATCACGCTCACGACGCCCACGAGCTTGCGGAAGTCGAACTCCTGGGCGAGCGCGGCCGCGAGGGCCTTCGCGCCGTGCGGGTTGTGCGCGGCGTCGAGGAAGACGGTGGGTGCATTGCGCACCCGTTCGAGCCGGCCCGGTGTGGTCACCGACGCGAACGCGTCGCGCACCGCCTCCACGTCGAGCTGCTTGCCGGGGCCCGCCCCGAAGAACGCCTCGACCGCGGCCAGCGCGACCGACGCGTTGTGGGCCTGGTGCTCGCCGTGGAGCGGCAGGAAGATGTCGGTGTAGAGACCGCCGAGACCCTGCAGGTCGATCTGCTGTCCGCCGACGGCGACCGCGCGCCGGACCACCGCGAACTCGGAGCCCTGACGGGCCACGGCCGCGTCGGCTTCGACGGCCTGCCGCAGCAGCACCTCCATCGCCTCGGGTTCCTGCTGCGCGATGATCGTCACGGTGTCGCGGGGCACGAGACCGTCGTCCGGTGCCTTCTTGATGATCCCGGCCTTCTCCCCCGCGATCTCTGTGAGGGTGTCACCGAGATAGCCGGTGTGGTCGATACCGATGGGAGTGATCACCGCGACCTGCCCGGTGACGACGTTGGTGGCGTCCCAGCGTCCGCCGAGACCCACCTCGACGACGGCGACGTCGACCGGGGCGTCGGCGAAGGCCGCGAACGCCATTGCGGTGGTCACCTCGAACTTGCTCATCTTCGGCCCGCCGGCCGCTTCGGACTGCTCGTCGATCATCCGGACGTACGGTTCGATGTCGCGGTAGGTGTCGACATAGGTGCGCGGCGAGACCGGGGCACCGTCGATGCTGATCCGCTCGGTCGCGAGCTGCAGGTGCGGGCTCGTCGTGCGACCGACCCGGTGATGCATGCGCGTGAGCAGCGCATCGATCATCCGGGTGGTCGACGTCTTGCCGTTGGTGCCTGCCACATGGATCGACGGGTAGCTGTTCTGCGGCGACCCGAGAATGTCCATGAGCGCGGCGATCCGCGCCAGGGACGGTTCGATCTTCGTCTCCGGCCACCGCTTGTCGAGTTCGGCCTCGACGAGCGTCAGTTCGGCGAGGTCCACCGGGGACGGCGACCCCGGGGTGTCGGTGCTCACGCCGCGCCCAGCTCCTTCAGCCGCGCGGTGATCCGCGCGATCTCCTCTTCGGCGATCTGCTTGCGACCGCGGATCTTCTCGACCACCTGATCGGGTGCCTTGGCGAGGAACGCCTCGTTCGACAGTTTCCCCGAGGTGCCCGCCAGTTCCTTCTCCGCGACGGCGAGATCCTTTCGCAGGCGCGCGATCTCGGCGCCGACGTCGATGCTGCCGGAGGTGTCGAGCTCGACGGTGACCGTCGCGCGGCTCAACCGGACCTCGATCGACGCCGTGGCCGAGAACGAGTCCTCCGGCTCGGTCAGGCGCGCGAGCGACTGCACGGCCGGCACCTGGGCGACGAGATCCGCGTCCTCGACGTCGACGAGCCGGGCCGCCACCTTCTGCGACGGCTTGAGGCCCTGGTCGCTCCGGAATCGGCGGATCTCGGTGACGAGTTTCTGCAGGTCGGCGACACGCTGCGCCGCGGTGTCGTCGGTGGGCACTCCGGACGTCTCGGGCCAGGACGCGATCACCACGGACTCGCCGCCGGTGAGCACCTTCCACAAGGTCTCGGTGACGAACGGGATGACCGGGTGCAGTAGGCGCAGCAGCTGGTCGAGGACGGTGCCGAGCACGACCTTGGTGCCGTCGGCGTGAACGCTGCCCTCGGCGAGCTGGACCTTGGCGAGCTCGAGATACCAGTCGCAGACCTCGTCCCACGCGAAGTGGTAGAGCGCCTCGCACGCCTTGGAGAACTCGTAGTGGTCGAAGGCGGCGTCGACCTCGGTGCGCACCTGCTCGAGGCGGTCGAGGATCCATCGGTCGGCGTCGGTCAGCTGCTCGCGGGCGGGGAGCTCGCCGATCACCGCACCGTTCATGAGCGCGAACTTGGTCGCGTTGAACAGCTTGTTCGCGAAGTTGCGCGACGACTGGGCGTGGTCCTCACCGACGGCGAGGTCGCCGCCCGGGTTCGCACCACGCGCCAGCGTGAAGCGCAGGGCGTCGGCGCCGAAGCGCTCGACCCAGTCGAGCGGGTCGATGCCGTTGCCGCGCGACTTGGACATCTTCTTGCCGAACTGATCGCGGACCAGGCCGTGCAGGAACAGATCCCGGAACGGCACCTGCGCCTGGTGCACGGCGTCGTCGCCCGACACGTAGGTGCCGAACATCATCATGCGCGCGACCCAGAAGAACAGGATGTCGTAGCCGGTGACGAGAACGCTGGTGGGATAGAACTTGTCGAGTTCGGGGGTCTTCTCCGGCCAGCCCATCGTCGAGAACGGCCACAGGCCGGACGAGAACCACGTGTCGAGCACGTCCGGGTCCTGCTCCCAGCCGTCGGGTGCGGTCTCGTCGGGGCCGAAGCACTGGACCTCTCCGTTCGGGCCGTACCAGATCGGGATGCGGTGACCCCACCACAGCTGACGCGAGATGCACCAGTCGTGCATGTTGTCGACCCAATCGAACCAGCGCGGTTCCTGGCTCGCGGGGTGGATGACGGTGTGGCCGTTGCGCACTGCGTCACCGGCGGCCTTCGCGAGCTTGTCGACCTTGACCCACCACTGCATCGACAGGCGCGGTTCGATGGTCTCGCCGGACCGCTCGGAGTGGCCGACGCTGTGCAGATAGGGGCGCTTCTCGGCGACGACGCGTCCCTGCGCGGCGAGTTCCTCGCGGATCGCGACGCGTGCCTCGAAGCGGTCCATGCCGTCGAAGCGCGTACCCGAATCGGCGATGCGACCGGCCTTGTCCATGATCGTGGGCATCGGCAGGTCGTGCCGCAGACCCATCTCGAAGTCGTTGGGGTCGTGCGCAGGCGTGATCTTCACTGCGCCCGTACCGAATTCGGGGTCGACGTAGTCGTCGGCGATGATCGGGATCTGCCGCCCCGTGATGGGATGCTCGAGCGTGGTGCCGATGATGTCCTTGTAGCGCTCGTCCTCGGGGTGGACCGCGACCGCGGTGTCGCCGAGCATCGTCTCGACGCGGGTGGTGGCGACGATCACGTGCGGCTCGTCGTCGTTCAGGGAGCCGTAGCGCAGGGAGACGAGTTCGCCCTCGACCTCCTCGAACTTCACCTCGATGTCGGAGATCGCGGTCTGCAGCACGGGCGACCAGTTGACCAGTCGTTCGGCGCGGTAGATCAGGCCCTCGTCGTAGAGGCGCTTGAACATCACCTGGACAGCGCGGGAAAGCCCCTCGTCCATGGTGAAGCGGTCACGCGACCAGTCGACGCCGTCGCCGATACGACGCATCTGGCCCTGGATCGTGCCGCCCGACTCGGCCTTCCACTGCCAGACCTTGTCGATGAAGGCCTCGCGGCCGAGGTCCTCCTTCTTCTTGCCGTCGGTGGCGAGCTGCTTCTCGACGACGGTCTGGGTGGCGATACCGGCATGGTCCATGCCGGGCAGCCACAGCACCTCGTAGCCCTGCATGCGCTTCCGGCGGGAGAGTGCGTCCATGAGGGTGTGGTCGAGGGCGTGACCCATGTGCAGGCTGCCGGTGACGTTCGGCGGCGGCAGGACGATCGAGTACCCGGGCTTGTCGCTCGTAGGGTCGGCCTCGAAGTAGCCGGCGTCCACCCACTGCTGGTAGAGCTCCGCTTCGACGGCGCTGGGGTCCCAGCTCTTGGGAAGGGCGTCGGCGGGGTTCTGCGAGTTCTCTGGCGCACTGGTCACCCGTCAATCGTAAGCGTCGGACGCGAACCTCCTGGACAGGGGCCACGAGAGAACCGGACAGGGGCGACGACCGGAGGGTGTGGCCCGGTCCCCGACCGGGTATCGCATTGCCGGGCCGCCGAATGCGCGGACGCCGAACTGACAGGACGGAGGACCCCGTCATGATGCGGGCATTGATCTTCGCTGCAGGTGCAGCTGCGGGATTCGTCGCGGGGACCCGGGCGGGCCGCGAGACGTACGACAAGATGCGGGGACGTTCGAACGAGCTGTGGCACAACCCGGCGGTACAGGACAAGGTCATACCTGCCGTACAGGACAAGGTGACCGAAGCGGCCTCCGTCGTGAAGGAGAAGGCACCACAGCTCCAGGAGACGGTGGGCGGTCTCGCCGAGAAGGTCACCCACCGCGGTCAGAGCGGGTCCGGCCAACACGCGGCGACGCACACCGGCTCGTCTACGAGTGAGTCGACCCCGGCCACCGACGAGCCCACTCGTCCGCCTGCGTCGCCCGGCGACCAGCCGCGACCGCCCGCGTAACAGGCGGTCGACACCCCCGGACGTTCTCGGTCAGCCCAGCTCGGCCGGCAGGTCGAGCGGGCGGCCGAGCACGTGCTCCGACAGGAATGCTTCGACCGTGCGGTACCAGATCTTCGAATGCTGCGGCTGTAGCACCCAGTGGTTCTCGGACGGAAAGTACAGGAACCGGTGGACGGTGGTGCCGTCGTCCTCGGCGGGCAGCCCCGATTCGTCGAGCAGCTCGTACCACAGGCGCAGTGCTTCGCCGATGGGGACGCGATAGTCCTTGTCGCCGTGGATGACGAGCATGGGCGTGACGATATCGGCGACGAACAGGTGCGGTGAGTTCTCGACGGCCATCTCCGGGGTCATCTCCCGTTGCCAGTACCAGGCCACGTCGGTGGTCGGGGTGAACTGGTCCAGCGCCCACAGACCGGCGTGGGTGACGACCGCCCGGAACCGGTCGGTGTGACCGGCGATCCAGTTGGCCAGATATCCGCCGAACGAGCCACCCATCACCGCGGTCCGGTCCTCGTCGATGTCGTTCCGCGCGACCGCGGCGTCGGTGATCGCCATGAGGTCGGTGTACGGTTCGCGTCCCCAGCGTCCCCAGCCGCGCCGGATGAAGGCGTCGCCGTATCCCGTGGACAGTGCGGGGTCCGGCAACAGCACCGCGTAGCCCCGGGCGACGAGAAGCCACGGATTCCAGCGCCACGACCATGTGTTCCAGCTGCTCAGCGGTCCACCGTGCACCCACAGCAGCAGCGGTGCGGGGTCGGCGGCGGACGCGGTGTGCGGGAGCGCAAGCCATGCCCGCACCGGCGTGCCGTCGGCGGCGTCGGTGGTCGTTTCCACGAGGCGGCCCGGCAGTTCCGGGAGCGCAGCGGGAGCGGGCAGGGGCGTGACGGTGCCGGCGCCGGGTCCGGTCAGGTCGATGCGCACGGGATGTGGCGGTGCGTCGTACGAGGCCCTCAGCGCGTACGCACGGTTGCCGTCGGGCGCGAGGTGGACATGGGTGTAGGCGGCGTCGTCCGTGGTGACGCGGACGGGCTGCGCGTCACCGAGCCGCTGGACGAAGACCGGTGCGCGTCCGTGATCGTCGGCGGTGAGCACGAGACCGGACCCGTCGGGCAGCCAGGCCACCGAAGTGGGACGCCGGTCCCACTCGGGGGCTTCGATATCGGTGGCTCCGGAGGCGATGTCGAGGACGCGGACGGTCACCTGCGGCGGGTTCTCGGCGTCGCCGATCGACTCGTGCAGATAGGCGAGCTTGCGTCCGTCCCGGGAGAGCGACGGATGTGTCGCGTCGCCGGTCTCGTCGTCGACGAGCGGGGTGCGCAGACCGGTGCCGAGATCGATCCGCACGACGGTGACGCGGCGCGAGGCGAGCGGACCGGGGACCACCCAGGTGGCCGCGGCGAACGAACCGTCCGCAGCGACATCGAGGTGGGCGTCGCGCAGCGACCCGCGGATCCCCGGCGTGAGATCGGTGAACCCGTCGCCGCTGCGGTCCGGGAGGAGCAGATGCGGCTGGTCGGGTCCGAGATCGTGATCCCAGTAGCGCACCGGATAGCCGGCATGCAGCACGGCGGTGACCGCACCGTCCTTGCGGGCGTCCCGGATGCGTTCGTCGTCGGACTCGCTGTGACCGAGAACGGACGCGAGCAGGACCGTCCTGTCGGCGTGCGACGCCGCACACACCGACGCGAACCCGCCCTTCCGGGACGCGATCTGCTCGGCCTCCCCGCCGGCCACGGGCAGTCGCCACAGCGACACCGGCGGGTCGTCCGTACCGCGGGCGGCGGTGAAGAGCAGGTCGCCGGTCGCGGTGAAGGTCGGGTTCGACTCGCCCGTGGCGCCGTGGGTCAGGCGCCGTGCCGGGGCATCGCCGTCGGGATCCACCTCCCACAACGCGCCCGTGTACGCGGTGGCCTTGTCGTCGAGCGTCGACTGCGTGATCACCAGGCGGTTCCCGTCCGGAGACATCGTGAGGGAGGTGACGCGGGGTAGCGCCAGGTAGTCGTCGAGCTCGTCGAAGGCCGTCATGCCTGGACGATATCGGGAGCGGCGGTGGGCGGTCCGCAGGCGGCACCGGGTTCGTCTGTAACCTGGTCGTCCGGCGGGTACATCCCGCGGAAACGCCGTCTCCCCGTCCGAACGGAGCACTCACATGGTCGACCTCGCATACGTCATCGCCGGCTCGGAAGCGACCGGTGGCGCCGGTCTGCAGGTCGACCTCAAGACGTTCCAGCAGCTGGGTGTGTACGGCGTGGGCACCACGACGTGCATCGTCTCGTTCGATCCGAAGAACGACTGGGGCCACCGCTTCTTCCCCGTCCCGGCCGAGGTGATCGCCGACCAGATCGAGGCAGCGACCGCCGCTCACGACCTCGACGTGGTGAAGATCGGCATGCTGGGCACACCCACGACGATCGATGTGGTCGCCGAGGGCCTGGAGAAGCAGTCCTGGCGGCACGTCGTGCTCGACCCGGTCCTGATCTGCAAGGGCCAGGAAGCCGGGGCGGCGCTCGACACCGACAACGCGTTGCGTGCGCAGGTGCTGCCCCATGCCACGGTCGTCACCCCGAACCTGTTCGAGGCTCGCATGCTGTCCGGTATGGACGAGATCACCTCCGTCGACCAGCTCGTCGAGGCGGCGCGTCGCATCCACGATCTCGGCCCGCAGTACGTCGTGGCGAAGGGCGGCGTCGAACTCGACGGCGAGGACGCCGTCGACGTCCTGTTCGACGGTTCCGAGGTCACCCTGCTGACGGCACCGAAGGTCGGCAACGAGCGGGTGTCCGGCGCCGGCTGCACCCTCGCGGCCGCCATCACGGCCGAACTCGCGAAGGGCGGGTCGGTCGCCGACGCCGCGGCCCGCGCCAAGGATTTCGTCACCGTGGGGATCAAGGCGCGGGTGTCCGCCAACACCCCGTTCGACACCGTCTGGCAGGGCGCCTGATTCTCTGCTGCGCGGACTCTGCGGCGCTCACCTCCGCCGGCCGGTCACGAGTCGAATCACTGCGACGATCAGGGCGATGATCGTTCCGGCGATGGCCACCACCAGCACGGTCCGGGCGATAAGATCCCACGGCACCGATCCGTCGTCGGGGAAATCGAACGGGAACACCTGCCAGATCCTCACGAGGGCGTAGAGCCCGATGCTGTTCACCACCAGATCGCCGAGGGCTTTCGATCGCGGTGGGTCGGCAACGAGGTAGACGGCGTTCGTGACGACTCCGGCGATGATCGAGGCGTTCACCCATCCGAGGACACGGGTCGTGTCCTCGGTGAGGAAGGGCACCTCGTCCCATCCCGGCCACCCGTTGATCAGGTAGAGCAGTACCGCGTCGACAACGATGCCGACGAGATAGCCGGCCCGGCGCCCGACCGAGGACCGCTCCGGGACACTCACCGACCGGACTCGGGTTCGAGGAGCGCTCGTCCCCACCGACCGGCGCGTTCCGCCTCGCCGGATTCGAGGACGGTCTGTTCGTCGACGAGGAAACTCTCCGGTTCCGCGGCGAGCGTGAAACCCAGCCTCCGCAGCTTCTTCCCTATCGTTTTCGAGGCGCGGCCGGTGAGCATGGGCAACGCATCGAGGCGGGTGTCGAACGCCGCCGCCGCACCCGACGCTTCACCGAGCGACGCGAGCCACTCGCGAACGCCGTCGCTTTCCGCGCCGGGTTCGAGCTCGAGTTCGCTGTCCGGCCGGTCTGCGGCCTCCGCTGCCCCGTGCCGGGTGCTCGGCCGGCTCATACCGTGGACGTGGGTGGGTCCACCGACGACGATCAGGTCGTAGGCGGCAGGACTCCTGCCACCGGCCTCGGATGCCGCCACCACCTCGACGGAGGCAAGTCCGTCCATCCCCCGGGCGATCGCTTCGGCGACGTGCCGGGTGTTGCCGTACATCGATTCGTAGACCACGAGTACCTGCATGTCGGGCGCTCCTCGAAGATTCGTCGCCGCACGTGTGGGTTCATGCTAGGGCGACATGCCCCGTCCGCCGAAGGAATCCGGCGAACACCGGCGTCGTCGCCGGTGATCAGCGCGGCTGCCGCCACATTCCCCACAGCGTCGGCCCGCCGTCGGGGACGACGATGGCGCGGGTGACCTCGAACCCGAACCGCTCGTAGTAGGGAATGTTCGCCTCCTTGCTCGATTCGAGGTAGGCCGGAGCGTGTTCGGCGTCGGCACGGTCGAGGCCGGCAGTCATGAGGGCGGTGCCGAGGCCGGTCCCCCGCGCGGTAGGTGAGGTGCCGATCGTCGACAGATACCAGTGCGGTTCGCCCGGATGCGCCGCATCGAGGGTTTCGTCGACCTGCCGTCCCCGTTTCATGTACCTGCCGAGTGCTGCGCAGAAACCGGGCAGCAGACGGAGCGAGGTCCACATATCGCTACGCCATCGTCCGGGTGGCGCCCACATCGCCGCGCCTCCGACGACCCCGCCGGACTCGGCGATGTCGGTCGGCCCCCAACGGCACCATATGGTGCCGGGCGTCGGCCGCGAAGAAACGGGTCATGCGCCGGATGCGGTGGTGTTCGTCCGGGAACATCCACGTGAAGACCGGATCGTCGACGAAGGCTTCGGCGACCACCGGAGCGAAGGCCGGAATGTCGCGGCGCGTGGCGGTTCTCGGTTCGATGGCCATGAGCGCAGCCTACGACGAGGACCTGCCCGACGGCGCGCCGTCCGTCGCCGCCGCGAGCTCCTTCGCGAGAGGTGTCGGGAATCTGGCCGTCACCTTCACTCCCCCGAGCCACTCGTCGAGGCGCGCGGCCTCCTGTTCGAGCACCGCCCGGCCGTCGACCCCGATGTCCTCGAGCAGATGCAGTTCGACGGATCCGGAATCGCTCTGCCACCACGTGCCGACGATCCGTCCGTCCCACCACGCCGTGGGCCCGGCGTTGCCGTTCGAATCGAACAGGTCGCCCTTGTACGACCCCAGATACCAGTCTCGTTCGGCCCATCCCATCACCGTGGGGTCCAGGGAAGGCAGCAGTACCCCCCACGGGTCGGCGGGAGCGGGTTCCTCCACGTCGTCGGCCAGGAGGTATCCGGAACGGCCGTCGAGATCCACCTCCACCACGTCGAGGTCGGCGAGAGCCGCGCGTACGGCGGTGAGGGTGGAGCCGAGCCACCACTTGATGTCGGCCTCGGTACCCGGCCCGAAGACCCGCAGCCACGATTCCACGAGGGCGCGTACGCCGTCGGCTTCGTCGCACGTCGCGATCCCGGCGCCGAGCCATGACTCCGTCGACGTCCAGGCGGGCCGCGACACGCGCCACGACCCGTTGTTGGACGCCCGCACCACTTTTCCTTCGGCGGACAGCACGGTGAGCACGCGCGGAGCGAACGGGACCCTGCCGCCCCACGACTTCCCGATCCCGTAGTCGATACTCGCGTCGAGAAGCGGGATCTCGGCACGCAATTCGCTGGACGTCGCTTCGCGTCCACCGGACAACGCCCGCAGCACGTGGCTGCTCACCTCGTCGAGCCACTGCTCGCCGTCACCGTGCAGACCGGCTTTCTCGACGTCCTTGACCACCTGACGGCGTTGCGCTGCTGCGACTCGCGCGCTCGCGCCCGCCTGCACGGCCGGCAGGATCTCGCGCGGGAAGACGAAGACGGTGCGCCGCATGGCCATGTGTTTCACCAGCGACCGATCCGTGTAGAGGGCCCGATCGAGGTCGGTCGTGACGAAGTCGTCGACCCGGGCCCATGCCGACAGGTAGACGCTGGCGGGATCGGTGCCGTGCAGGCACACCATGCTGGTCGCGGCGTCGACCGCATCGGTGGCGTGGTGCCCGGGATGCAGGCGGTGCCGGGTGGCGAGTCGTGCTCGGCGTTCGGTTGCGTCGATCCTGCGCACAGCCATGGCCGACATCGTAGATGCGATGTCCGACTCGGGAGAGCGACCACCCGGGTCTGCCCTGTTCGACCCTGGTATCCGCGATCCGAAGCCGACCGGTGGCCCGCATTCGTCACCGTCCCCCGAGAGGAGACCGAGTCTGTAGTGTCCCTACGAGGAGCGGGTGGGTTTCGTGTGACGCCACCCGCGGTCCACACCGCCTCGGGGCGGGGCCGAGCGCAGCCGTGAACGGGCGGGCAGTGGCGGGCAGTACGGAGGATGACGTGCCGCACGACCGGGTACCCCTGCCCTGTCGAGTTGTGTAGTGACAACGGCTCGACCCGCTGCACGTATCTGGGAGGTAGAGGATGGGACGGGTCACGACACGTCGATCGGTACTGCGCATCACGGCGGACAGGGTGACGCGACGTCCCGACACCCTCGCCGTCGAGGAACCGCTCGAGATCAGGGTCGGCGGTGAATCGCTGACGATCACGATGCGCACCCCCGGGCACGATGTCGACCTCGTCCACGGATTCCTCCTGGCCGAGGGGATGATCGGCAGTCGCGAGGACATCGCCGCGGTGCGGTACTGCGACGGGGTCGACGACAGCGGTGCGAACACCTACAACGTTCTCGACATCACCCTCGCTCCCGGTGTCACGATCCCGGAGGGGACGGGGCGACGCGCGTTCACCACGACCTCCGCGTGCGGGGTGTGCGGGAAGAACTCGCTCGACGAGGTGCGCACCCGCACGCGATATCCGCTGCGGGAGGCCGGCGGCACCTCGATCGGCACGCACACGCTCGCGGAACTGCCCGACACCCTGCGCCGGCATCAGCAGGTCTTCGAGTCGACGGGGGGCCTGCACGCAGCGGCACTGTTCACGCTCGACGGTGCGCTGTGGGCCCTGCGCGAGGATGTCGGCAGGCACAACGCCGTCGACAAGGTGCTCGGCCGGGCCCTGACCGACAACCGGGTCCCGCTGTCGCACAGCGTGCTCATGGTGAGCGGACGCGCCTCGTTCGAGCTCGTGCAGAAGGCCGTGATGGCCGGCGTTCCCCTACTCGCCGCGGTATCGGCGCCGTCGTCCCTCGCCGTCGACCTCGCCGCGGAGTCGGGCCTGACCCTGGTGGGTTTTCTCCGCGGCGAGACGATGAACGTCTACACCGCACCGGAACGCGTCAAGACCGACTGAACGACCGCATCAACCGCACGTCCCGTCCTGCGTCTCGCCCGTGCGCACTCCGTCGACGAAGGTCCGCACATCGTCGAAGGACGCGTCGAGCACGCCGCGATGGTCGGCTCCGTCGTACACCCGGTAGGTCAGGTCGGCGCCGTTGCCGCACAGCGCCTCGGTGACCCGGTCGGTGACCGGACGCGACACCAGCACATCGTCGGTGCCCTGCACGACGAGTGTCGGCACCGTCAGGGTGAGCGCTTCGAGTTCCTGGCCGGCGTAGTACTCGCGGAGCGCGTCGAGATCCGCACCGGGAGCGAACACCTGATCCACCGGAACGGTGCTCGCGGCTTCGCGGATGTCGTCCATGCACCCGGTGCGCGCTGCATCGAGCAGAGGTCGCGACGCGTCCGTGAGCATCGCGTCGGCGTCGATGGCCGGGTCCGCCGCCTGCGCGCCGAGCAGCAGGACCGGCAGGAATCCGAGCGCCGGACCGATCGCGGGGCCGGCCGTCGCGTAGTACTGGGCGGTCTCACTCGTCCGGCTGCCCGGTGCGAAGGCGATCGCTCCCTGCAGGTCGA
>NZ_AJVB01000050.1:0-15031 GCF_000278445.1 Rhodococcus sp. R1101 | reverse complement strand
CCGTCTCGCCTCCGCTGCGTCCGGCGGCCCGGGCCAGCAGCGGAGCCGTGCGCTGCGGGACGAGTTCCTGCATGACCAGCGACATGTCCGTGCGCTCGACGCCGCGGATCCTCAGGATCCGGCCGGCCAGCCGATACAGGTCGTCGGCGTCGCGGGCGACCACCTTGACCGACAGGTCGATCTGCCCGGTCAAACCGTAGACCTCGGTGACCTCGGGGATCTGGGCGAGCTCGTCGACGACCTCGTCGAGACGGTGCTGGTCGACGCGGGTGGCCACGTAGGCGGCGAGCGGATAGCCCAGGCTCACGGGATCGACCCGCCGCTCGAACGATGCGAGCACACCGTCGGCTTCCCACCGGGCCAGGCGCGCCTGGACGGTGTTGCGCGACAGCCCGAGACGCTGCGCCAACTCCACGCCCGTAGCCCGGGGTGTGCGTGCGAGTTCGAGCAGCAGACGCGCGTCGGTCGCATCCAGCCTGGTCATTCTTCGCAGTCTGCCAGCATCGGGCACTCGAAAACCGTGCTTTCTGCACGGTTCGGGCCGAATCGATTGCGCATACGCGACGCACCCGGATGATGTGAGGTACGGCACACATCATCCGTTCGTGCCTCATGAGGGCACGCCGGATCCGCACCGACGAGGTGATCCGATGGATGTACCGACCGCCTATCCGGTCCAGTTGATCCAGCCCGACGGGCGACGCGTCCTCGACACCGAGTACGGCCCACTCGTCGCCGACATCGGCCCCGACGAACTGCGCGGGCTCTATCGCGACATGGTCGTCGCACGACGCCTCGACTCGGAGGCGACGGCCCTGCAACGACAGGGTGAGCTCGGCCTCTGGGCACCGCTCCAGGGCCAGGAAGCCGCCCAGGTCGGCTCCGCCCGGGCCCTCGCGCCCGACGATTACGTCTTCACCAGCTACCGCGAGCACGCCGTCGCGTGGTGTCGCGGCGTCGATCCCGCCGACATGACCCGCCTGTGGCGCGGGTGCGGATTGTCGGGTTGGGATCCGCACTCGGTGGCCACCACCAACCCGGCCATCGTCGTCGGCGCCCAGGGCCTGCACGCCACCGGGTACGCGATGGGCGCGAAACTCGACGGAACCGAGATCGCCACCGTCGTGTACTTCGGCGACGGCGCCACGAGCCAGGGCGATCTCTCGGAGGCCCTCGTGTTCTCCGTCAGCTGGGGTGTGGGCGTGGTGTTCATCTGCCAGAACAACCATTGGGCGATCAGCGTGCCCACCCGAGTGCAGAGTCCTGTGCCCCTGGCCCGGCGCGCCGCCGGATTCGGGATGCCGGCCGTGCAGGTCGACGGTAACGACGTCCTTGCAGTCCTCGCGGTGACCCGTCGCGCCGTCCGCCATGCCCGCGACGGAGCCGGACCGTTCTTCGTCGAAGCCCTCACCTACCGCATGGGTCCCCACACGACCTCCGACGACCCCACCCGCTACCGCGCGCCCGCCGATCTCGAGGAATGGAAGGCGCGCGACCCCATCGATCGGTTGCGCCGGCTGCTCGAACGCGAAGAGCTCGTCGACGAGACCTTCTTCGACGAGGTCCGGACGGTCGCCGACGAGACCGCTGTGCGGCTGCGGCGCGGAACACTCGGGATGCCCGACCCCGAACCCACCGCACTGTTCGACCACGTCTACGCGACCGAGCATCCGCTCATCGAGCAGGAACGTGCCGACCACGCCCGGTATCTGGCGAGTTTCGGTACCACGGACGAGGAGGCGCGACGATGACCACCACGACGATGACACTCGGCGGTGCCCTCAACGCCGGACTCCGCCGCGCGCTCGAACACGATCCCAAGGTCGTCGTCATGGGCGAGGACATCGGCACCCTCGGTGGCGTCTTCCGCATCACCGACACCTTGCAGAAGGATTTCGGTGAGGGACGCGTGATCGACACGCCCCTCGCCGAATCCGGGATCGTGGGAACGGCCTTCGGGATGGCGCTGCGCGGCTACCGGCCGGTGTGCGAGATCCAGTTCGACGGTTTCGTCTACCCCGCCTTCGACCAGATCGTCTCGCAGGTCGCGAAGATCCACTACCGCACGGCGGGCACCGTGACGGCGCCGCTGACCGTCCGCATCCCCTACGGCGGCGGTATCGGTGCGGTCGAACACCATTCGGAGTCACCGGAGGTGTACTTCACCCACACCGCGGGTCTGCGTGTCGTGAGTCCGAGCACTCCGTCCGATGCGTACTGGATGATCCAGCAGGCCGTCGCCCTCGACGACCCGGTGATCTTCCTCGAGCCCAAACACCGTTACTGGGAACGCGGAGAGGTGGATACGAACACCGCACCCGACCTCGCCCTCACCTCCGCGCGGGTCGCCCGGCCCGGCACCGAAGCGACGATCGTGACCTTCGGTGCGTTGGTCGCCACCGCGCTCCGTGCGGCGGAGATCGCGGAGGCGGAGGGACATTCGCTCGAGGTCGTCGATCTGAGGTCGCTGTCCCCCATCGACTTCGACACGATCGAGGCCTCGGTACGACGGACCGGTCGGCTCGTCGTCGTGCAGGAAGCGCCGGTCTTCTGCGGTATCGGCGCGGAGATCGCCGCCCGCACGAGCGAACGGTGCTTCTATCAACTCGAAGCGCCGGTGCTGCGGGTCGGCGGATTCGATATCCCCTATCCTCCCGCCAAACTCGAATCCCATCACCGTCCCGATCCGGATCGCATCCTCGACGCGGTCGACCGCGCACTCGCGGCGTGAGGTGCAGCGATGACGAATTCCACACGCGTAGTACAGGAATTCCGGCTCCCCGATCTGGGTGAGGGACTCACCGAAGCGGATTGGGTGCAGTGGGCGGTCGAGGTCGGCGACCGGATCGAACTCAACCAGACCATCGGGGAGGTCGAGACCGCCAAGGCCACGGTGGAACTGCCCTCTCCGTATGCGGGCATCGTCACCGAACTGCTGGTCGAACCGGGGCAGACGGTTCCGGTCGGGGCACCGTTGCTGCGGATCGCCACGGAGGACGGACCCGTCGAGGCATCCGGAGGCGGCAGCGCGTCCCGTCCGTCGGTGCTGGTGGGCTACGGACCCGGCGATGCCCCGCAGAGCAGGCGCGCGGCCCGCCGCGCATCGGCCGACACCGCTCGTGCCCGTGAGGTCGACCCACCGACCGCACGACCCGACGCGAAGCCCGGTGCACGCAAACTCGCAGCCCTTCTCGGGATCGACCTGGACACGGTGACGGGCACCGGACGGGGTGGCGTGATCACGCGTGACGACGTGAGACGCACCGCCGCTGACGGCGAGAGGCCCGCCGACGGTCACGGCGAGGGGCCGGCTGCCGGTCCCGGCGACGAACCCGCGGCGGCGTCTCCGCCTCCGCATACACCCGTGCCCTCCGTCGAGCGGACCACGCGAATACCTGTCGGAGGAGTCCGCAAGCGGACCGCCGAGGCCGTCTCACGCAGCGCCTTCACCGCGCCGCACGCCACGGTCTTCCTCACGTGCGACGCGACCGCCACCGTCGCTCTCGTATCCACACTGCGCGCGTCGCCGGCCTTCGAGGGTGTCCACCCGACCGCACTGAGCATCGTCTCGCGCGCACTGCTGTGCGCGATCGCCGACGAGCCGTCGCTCAATGCGCACTGGGACGACGAGGCGGGTGAGATCGTTCTCCACCACGACGTGCACCTCGGCATCGCCACCGCGACGTCCGACGGCCTGAAGGTCCCCGTCGTCCGTGAGGCCCAGCGACTGTCGTTACCGCGATTGTCGAGCTCGATCGCCGAGGTCGCCGACCGTGCGCGGACGGGCCGGGTAACGCCGGCCGAGCTGACCGGTTCGACGGTCTCGGTGACGAATGTGGGGGTGTTCGGGGTGGATGCGGGAACCCCGATCCTCAATCCCGGCGAGTCGGCGATCCTCGCCGTGGGAGCGATCTCCGACCGCCCGTGGGTGGTCGACGGCGCCCTCGCGATCCGGAAGGTCGTCACGTTGTCGCTGTCGTTCGACCATCGGCTCGTCGACGGGGAGCAGGCAGGACGGGCCCTCGCGACGATCGGTGCCGTCCTCGGCGATCCCGTGCCCGCACTGCTCGCCGGCATGTGAGCGCTGTGCGGCCTCGGTAGCGTGCATCCACGTGGTGGATACACGACGGACGGCGGACCGGCTCGCGCACGCCCGGGCCGCGGTGTTCACGATCTTCGGGCTCAACGGTTTCCTGCTCGCCCTGTGGGTCGTCCACATCCCGACGATCCGGGAGCGAGTGGGAGTCGATCATGCAGCGCTCGGATCGTTGCTGTTGCTGCTCGCCCTCGGGGCGCTCGGCGGCATGCACGTGACGGGCAGACTCGCGGACCTCCTCGGCAGCCACCGCACCACCGTCGTCTTCGCCGCGGCCCTGGCACTGACGGTGGTGGGGCCGGGTCTGGCCACGGCGCCGTGGCAGCTCGGGCTCGCTCTCGCGCTGTTCGGTTTCGCGAACGGCGCCCTGGACGTGTCGATGAACTCCCAGGCGGTGGTGGTCGAACAGCGATACCGGCGACCGATCATGTCGGCTTTCCACGGGTTGTTCTCCGCAGGTGGGATCGCGGGGTCGCTGGTCGGTGCGGCCGTCCTGGCCGCCGATGTCCACCCTGCGATGACGCTCGCGGCGGCCGGGGTCGTGGCGGCTGCGGCGACGTGCTGGGCGGCACCGCGCCTCGTCCGGACGGAACCGCCCCGCTCGTCGTCACCGGTATCCCGGGGTGGCTACTCGCGCCGGGTGGTGCTGCTCGGAGGGGTGGCGTTCGCGCTGATGCTGTGCGAAGGGGTCGCGAACGACTGGAGTGCGCTGCAGGTGCAGGAACGTCTCGGCAGTCCGGAGTCGGTGGCCGCGCTCGCGTTCGGCGCGTTCTCGGCGACCATGACGATCGGGCGCTTCGTCGCCGACCGGGTCACCGCCCGATTCGGCAGTGCCGCCGTCATCCGGTACGGAACGCTGGTGGCCGCGGCCGGGATGGGTACGGTGGCACTGTCGCCGTGGCTGGTCCTCACTCTCGCCGGGTGGGCGTTGTTCGGCCTCGGCTTGTCCGGCGCCGTACCACAGCTGTTCACCGCCGCGGGCAACCTCGGCACCGGATCCCCCGGGGCGAACATGTCTCGCGTCGTCGGGCTGGGCTATCTGGGTTTCCTGGCGGGCCCGGCGTGCATCGGCTGGATCTCCGAGGCCACCTCGCTCACGACGGCGATGGCGGTCCCGCTCGCGTGTGTGCTCCTCGCTGCGCTTCTCGCCCCCACGCTGACGCCGACGGCGCCCACGCGGTGATCCGCGTGGGCGCCGTGACGGGGAACGACAGGTCCCAAGGGCCTACAGGGCCTTCAGTTCCTCGGTGACCTCCGAGACCATCTTCTTCGCGTCACCGAACAGCATCGACGTGTTGTCGGCGGTGAACAGCGGGTTGTCGATACCGGCATAGCCGGAGCTCATCGAGCGCTTGAGCACGATGACCGACTTCGACTGGTCGACGTTGAGGATCGGCATGCCGTAGATCGGGCTCGTCGAGTCGAGGCGGGCCGCCGGGTTGGTGACGTCGTTGGCGCCGATGACGATGGTGACATCGGTGCGGCCGAACTCGCCGTTGATGTCGTCCATCTCCTTCATCGCGTCGTATTCGACGTCGGCTTCGGCGAGCAGGACGTTCATATGGCCGGGCATACGACCGGCGACCGGGTGGATCGCGTACTTGACCTCGACGCCGCGATCCTCGAGCAGTGCCGCCATCTCCTTGACGGCGTGCTGGGCCTGCGCGACGGCCAGGCCGTAGCCGGGCACGACGATGACCTGGTTGGCGTACGCCATCTGGATGGCGGCGTCCGAAGCGGAGGTGGCCTTGACCGTGCCACCGGAGGCCGAGGCCACGCCGCCGGCCGCTTCGCTGCCACCGAAGGCGCCGAAGACGATCGCGGGGATCGACCGGTTCATGGCCTTGGCCATGAGGTTGGTCAGGATCGTGCCGGAGGCACCGACGATCATGCCCGCGACGATCATGGCCTGGTTGTTCAGCGCGAGACCTGCGGCGGCGGCCGACAGACCGGTCAGGGCGTTGAGCAGCGAGATGACGACGGGCATGTCGGCACCGCCGATCGGGAACACCACGAACAGACCCATCAGGCCGGCCACGACGAGCAGCGCGAGGATCCACCACGAGGCCAGCGGCTCACCGTCGGCACTGATGCCGATGTAGACGGCGATCGCGATCGATGCGAGCACCAGCACGATATTGGCCAGCTGGAAGAGCTTCGCCGACGCGACCAGTTTGCGCTCGAGATTCTTGTTCAGCAGTTCCTGCAGCTTGGCGAAGGCGACGAGCGAACCCCAGAACGAGATCGAACCGATGATCGCGGCGAACAGCGAGCCGACGATCATGACCACGGTGGGCTGGTCGTCGAGTGTGGTGAAGCTGGTGGACTCGAGGTATTCGGCCCACGCGATGAGCGCGACGGTGCCACCACCGACGCCGTTGAACAGCGCGACCAGCTGCGGCATGGCCGTCATCTTGGTCTTCAGGGCCGGTGGGACGCCGAGGATGATGCCGACGGCCAGACCGCCGACGATCAGACCCCAGTTCTCCGTGTCGCGGATGTCGATGAGCACGGCGACGACGGCCAGAGCCATACCGGCCGCAGCGATGTAGTTGCCGCGCACGGCGGTCTTCGGGCCGGTCAGACCCGACAGACCGTAGATGAACATCGCGAAGGCGATGATGTACAGGACCGAGACGAGGTAGCTCATCAGGCGTCAGCCCCCTTCTTCTGAGCAGCCGGGGAGTCCTTGCGCTGCTTGAACATCCCGAGCATGCGGTCGGTGACGACGAAGCCACCGACGACGTTCAGGGTGCCGAAGACCAGAGCGACGAACAGGATGATCTTGATGCCCCAGTGGGCATCGCCGGGGAGGTGACCGAGCACGACGAGCGCGCCGAGCACGACGATGCCGTGGATGGCGTTGGTGCCCGACATCAGCGGCGTGTGCAGCGTGTTCGGCACCTTGGAGATGACGGCGAAACCGACGAATCCGGCCAGGACCAGAATCGCGATGTTCGCGAGTAGTTCGTTGTACATCTAGGAGTTCTCCTTCGACCGCGTCACGCAGGCAGCCGCGAGGATCTCGTCCGAGAAATCCGGGGCCAGGGCACCGGACTCGTCGAGGAGCAGCTCGATCAGCGCGTACACGTTCTTCGAGTAGAGCTCGGAGGCATGCTCCGGCATCGTCGCGGGCAGGTTGAGCGGCGAGCAGATGGTGACGTCGTGCTTGACGACGGTCTGCCCCGGCTCGGTGAGTTCGCAGTTGCCACCGGTCTCGCCGGCGAGGTCGACGATCACCGAACCCGGCTTCATCCCCTCGACTGCGGCGGCGGTCACCAGGCGCGGCGCCGGGCGACCCGGCACGAGCGCGGTGGTGATGACGACGTCGAAGCCCTTGATGGCGTCTTCGAGCGCCTGCTGCTGCTGGGCCCGCTCGGCCTCGGTGAGCTCGCGTGCATAGCCGCCCTCACCGGCCGCGTCGATGCCGAGGTCGAGCCACTGAGCACCGACCGAGCGCACCTGGTCGGCGACCTCGGGACGCACGTCGTACCCGGTGGTGCGGCCACCGAGACGCTTCGCCGTGGCCAGCGCCTGCAGACCCGCGACGCCCACGCCGAGCACCAGCACGGTCGCCGGCTTCACGGTGCCGGCGGCGGTGGTGAGCATCGGGAAGAAGCGGGTGGATTCGCTCGCCGCGACCAGCACGGCCTTGTAACCGGCGACGTTCGCCTGCGACGACAGGGCATCCATGACCTGTGCGCGGGAGATGCGCGGAATGGCCTCGACGGCGTACGCCTCGACTCCGGCCTGCGTGAGGGCGCCGATCTGATTGTCGGCGTTGCGCGGGGCGAGGAAGCCGATCAGGCGCTGACCGGAGGTCAGGCGGGCGATCTCGGCGTCGCTCGGCGGGGCGACCTTGACGACGATGTCGGCGGACCAGGCGTCACCGACGGTCGCGCCGGTCTCCTTGTACGCCCCGTCCGGAATCAGCGCGCCCTGACCGGCACCGGATTCGACGATGACGTCGAGTCCCTTACCGATCAGCGAGGGCACGATCTTCGGTACGAGCGCGACCCGCCGTTCCCCGTCGTTCGTCTCACGGACCACGCCGACGGTCGGACGGCGGTGCGCTCCGCTCCCCGTGTTCGATCCTTCGGTACTCAATTCTTGACTCCTGCGTCGATGAAAGTGCGCGTCGTGCCGCGGTCGGCGGCGAAAGATGCGTTATCGAAGGCCATGTGACGGCCTGTCATGCACTGAAAGGCTTAAGCAGACCTACCGTGCCCTCCTGTGAGCCCGCAACCTGGTCGGATCATCTGAATCGAGTCCGAACAGCAAGATGACGAAAGTTTGTGAGGCAGCTCACCTCACAAATGCCATTTTCCTCCGGTGAGCAAGACCGTGGAGGACTATCGGGGTCGAGCCCCGGAACAATTCCGGGAACGTCCTTCGGAGCGAAAGGGCACCGATGGCAAAAAGATTCGCTACGCGCATACCGAACGGAGCGGTGTACCGATTCAGAATGCTTCGGAATCGATTCAGAACTCCGGTCGCCGGACCCCTGCTTTGCGCTCGTGCGACAGAAAGCGTAGAAGGCCGCGGATGAGCCCCGGCCCTGGAAAGAAACCCGCGAACGGGACCGCCGACGACCGCACCACCGACGACACGGGCGGCGACCCGGTCTGCTGGCTCCACCTCCTGTGCCCCGACTGTGGAGCGATGCTCACTGCCACCGACGAGCCGTGCCCGCGGTGCGGCAGAGAGCACCCCGAGCCCGGTCCCCTCTCCCCCTGAGCCTTTAGCCTGAGCCCCATGAACGTCCCGGACCCCGTCCTCGACCTCGCCCGCTCGGCCCGCCGCGTCGCCGTCCTGACCGGTGCCGGGATGTCCGCCGAGAGTGGCGTGCCCACCTTCCGCGATGCGCAGACCGGACTGTGGGAGAAATTCGACGCGACCGCCCTCGCCACACCGGACGCCTGGGCGGACGATCCCGCGACGGTCTGGGCCTGGTACCAGTGGCGGGTCGCGCTCGTCCGGGGCGTGCAACCCAACGCCGGACACCACGCCCTCGCCGACTGGGCACACTCCGTCCGCCTGCGGATCGTGACGCAGAACGTCGACGACCTCCATGAACGGGCGGGAAGCCGTGACGTCACCCATCTGCACGGGAGCCTGTTCGCCCCACGGTGCAGCCGGTGCGAGCGGGCCGTCGATCTTCCCGATCCGCCGGAGGCGCCCGTCGCCCGTCTCGATCCGCCTGCGTGCCCCGCGTGTGGAGGTCCCGGGCGGCCCGGCGTCGTGTGGTTCGGTGAGATGCTGCCGCAGGAACCGTGGGAGACCGCGACCGAGTCCCTGCGAGACGCGGATCTGCTCCTGGTGGTCGGCACGTCGGGAGTCGTCCATCCGGCCGCCGGCCTGCCGTCGCTCGCGCGCAGCCACGGCGTGCCGGTGGTGGAGATCGATCCGCGCGAGACCGGCCTCAGCGATCAGGTCGACCACACCTGGCGAACGACGGCAGCCGTGGGACTCCCGGCCCTCGTCGACGCGCTGAAGATCCGGACCCGCACACCGCGTTAAGGTGAGCCGGTGAGTTCTTGTGTGTTCTGCGCCATAGCCGACGGCAGCGGCCCGGCAACACGGGTGTACGAGGACGACGAGGTCGTGGCCTTCCTCGACATCCGACCGATCGCGCGCGGACACGTCCTCGTGATCCCGCGCGTGCACGCGGCGCGGCTCGAGGATCTCGATCCGGCGTCGGGTGCGGCCGTCTTCCGTGCCGGACAGCGGATCGCCCGGGCGATGGCCCGTTCCGAACTTGCCACCGACGGAACCAATCTCGTCCTGAACGACGGACGAGCAGCCTTCCAGACCGTCTTCCACACGCATCTGCACGTGCTGCCCCGCTGGGACGGCGACCGTGTCCGGATGGGTATCGGTCTGGTTCGCCGTCGACTCCACGATCCGGAGACCACCGCGGCACTCGTCCGCGCCGGCCTCGAACGCCTGACCGCCGAGGAGCATCAGTGACATCGCAGCCCGACACCTCCCCCGACAGCTCCGCTGCCGAGTTCCCGATCGACACGATCCGGCCGCTGCTGCTCGAGCAGTTCGCCGCGCTCGACGACCTTCTCTCGGGAGCGACCGAGGACGCGTGGAACACCGCCACCTGCCTGCCGGGATGGACCGTCAAGGACATCACCGCGCATCTCATCGGCACCGAGTCGATGCTCGCGGGCATTGACGCTCCGCGCATCGAACGCGACGTGCGGTCGCTTTCCCACGTGCGCAACGACATCGCGGCCTTCAACGAGTTGTGGGTGGAGTCGTTGCGTCCCGTCCCCGGCGCGGACGTGCTCGAGCGTTACCGGCAGATCGTCGCCCGTCGCACGGACCAGCTCGGCGCGATGACGCAGGAGGACTTCGGGAAGCAGTCGAACACCCCGGTCGGACCGGCACCCTACGGGCGCTTCATGCGGATCCGCGTGTTCGATTGCTGGCTGCACGAACTCGACATCTGCGACGCGCTCGGCAGGACGGGCACGGAGGGCGGTCCGCGCGCCGAACTCGGGTCGGCGGAGGTCTTCGGCGCGGTTCCGTTCATCGTGGGCAAGCGCGGCAAGGCTCCGGAGGGAGCGCGGATCACGATCGAGCTCTCCGGTCCCCTCGCGCGCACCGTCCATATCGAGGTGCACGGCCGGGCCGCCGAGGTACCGGCCCTCTCGGCCCCGGCCACGACGACGATCACGATGGACTCGGGACTGTTCGTGCGCCTCGCCGGCGGACGCGTGCGGGCGCAGGACCGGATCGACGAGATCCGCCTCGGCGGCGACGTCGAGACCGGACGCCGCATCGTCGACAACCTCGCGTTCACGATCTGACGTCGTGCGACTGTTCCTGTCCTCCTACCGGTTCGGTAGCGATCCCGCGCCCTTCGTCCGGCTGGTGGGCGAACCCGGACGCATCGCGGTCGTCGCGAACGCCGCCGACGCGTGGCCGTCCACGGCCCGGGCGGCGGCGGTCACGAGCGAGATGGGGCCGTTGCGCTCGCTCGGTTTCACGCCGGAGGAGGTGGATCTGCGCGATCACCTCGACGACCCCGGCTCGTTGCGGCAGCGACTGTCGGGCTTCACGTCCGTGTGGGTGCGCGGCGGCAACACCTTCGTACTGCGAGCGCAGTTGGCCCGCAGTGGCGGCGACGCCGTGCTAACGGATCTGGTACGTAGCAACCGTCTCGTGTACGGGGGATACAGCGCCGGGGCCTGCGTCGCGACGCCGTCGCTGCGCGGCATCGAGTTCTCCGACGATCCCGGTGAGGTCGCCTCGACGTGCGGCATTCCGGTGATATGGGACGGTCTCGGCTGGGTCGGCCACGCGATCGTGCCGCACGCCGGAGAATCGGCTCTCGCCGACGCGGGAATCCGGCAGTGCCTGAGCTACCTGCGCGAGCACGGAGTCGAGCATGTGGCACTGACCGACGACGACGCGATCGTCGTCGGCACCCCTCCCGGACGGTCCCCGAGTACGGTGACATCATGACGCAGAACATCGACGGCACCGAACCCCGGATCGAGCACGACGCCGACAAGTCCCGGTTCGCGCTCTATCTCGGCGACGATCTCGCGGCGTACGCCGACTACACGCAGCACGGCGACCTGCGGGACTTCGACCACACTGTCACCGATCCGCAGTTCCGCGGCCGGGGTCTGGCCGGGATCGTGGTGAAGTACGCCCTCGACGAGACCGAGAAGCAGGGACTGAAGATCGGCACGTCCTGCTCGTACGTCGAGAAGTTCGTCTCCGAACATCCCGAATACCGCAACTGAGCCGGGTTCTCCCGAGCCGGGGTCCTCAGGTGAACGCCATCACCTCGGTGCCCCAGATCCGGCGCATCTCACCGTCCGGATCCGATTCCACCCTGTCCGGGGAGTCGATGAGCAGGGTCGAGCGTTCCTCCACCTCGTACTGCGGCCAGTGCTTCGAACCGTCCAGCGCCGCAGGCACGCCGTGATGCGCGAACGCCAGCCAGCGCCGCTGCACACGTCCGGAGACCTCGCCGGCAGCCTTGCGACCCCCGAGCCAGAAGCTCGGATCCCGGCCGAGCGTGCCGAAATTACCGAATACATACGGCAACTCGGTCGCGTGACCGGCACCGATCCGGGCGGCCTTCAGCATCGGGGTGGCGTGGTCGAAGCGGTACACCCAGGTCGGCGAATGCGCGCTGTGCGCTTCGGCGACCCAGAGCACCGGCATGCGGAAACCGGCGTCACGCGAGAGCGCCATCGCCCCGGCAGGCTTGGGCAGGTCGGGATACGCCGCGACGATCTCGGCGAGACGCTCGGGAAGCAGATCCGTCCGGTCGTCGGCCAGGGCGGCGAACATCGCCTGCACCGCCGTGTCGTCCACGGGCATCAACGGTGACTTCATGAAACGGAAGATCGACGGCTCGTCCTTGTTCGAGCCGATGATCAGCGGGATCCGATGCGACAGACCCTTCTGGAAGGCCGCGACCGGATATTTCGGCACGAGGTCGCGGTCGACGACCGGGGTCATGGCGAGTGTGCCCGGCACCTTCGTCGGAGTCTCGGCGACGAGTACCTCCGAGGCCTCGACCAGCCTGTCGGCCGGCATGGTGAGCAGTTCGGCGGCCCGGGACGGCGGCAGGGCGAGGATCTCGAGGAAACGCTCGGCGACCGTCGCGGCGCGTTCGCGGCCGTACACGGACGTCGCGGGCGGCGACTGGGCGATCGCGCGGTGGAACAGACCTTCGGCCCGCGGGACGGTCATGAGCGTGGTGATCGACCCGGCACCCGACGATTCGCCGAAGAGCGTCACGCAGTCCGGGTCGCCGCCGAAGTCGGCGATGCAGTCGCGTACCCATTCGAGGGCGGCGATCTGGTCGCGGAGGCCGACATTGGATTCGAACCCGGCTTCGGGGGTGGAGAACGACGACAGATCGAGGAAGCCGAGCGCACCGAGCCGGTAGTTGATGGTCACTACTACGACATCGCCGCTCTCGCACAGCATTCGGCTGTCGTAGATCTTCTGCCCCGAGTACCCGAGCACGTAGGCGCCACCGTGTATCCACACCATGACCGGACGTCGGTGCCCGTCCGGCGGTGGTGCCCAGATGTTGAGCGAGAGACAGTCCTCGCTCAACGTCATCTCGGGATCGATTCCGATCGGGCTCTGCCGGCTCTGCGGAGCGATGGGTCCGTACCGCGCGCCGTCGAGGACTCCGTCCCACGGCTCGGGCGGCAGAGGTGACCGGAACCGCCGAGGTCCGGTCGGAGCCGCGTACGGGACGCCCTTCCAGACGTAGACTTCTCCGTCGCGATATCCGCGGACCTCGCCGTACTTGCAGGCGACGGTGAGCGTGTCGTCCTCCACGGGGCCTCCCACCCGAGCCGGTGCCGCGGTGCAGCACAGATCTCGTCGTTCGTCGACCTACCCATGATGAGGGATGGCGAGGCCGTCCGTCAGCCGGCTGCGGAGAGCGGTTCGGGTGCCACACACTCGACGAGATCGATCACGAGGGCGTCGAGCACGTCGCGCAGGTCGCCGCGCGCCGTGTCGGCCAGCGCCGGGAAGACGGTCGCGAGCGCGATCGGCACGAGCGAGGCCTGCCCGAGCAGGATCCCCATGGCCGCATCGAGCTTCACGACCTCGCTGTTCAGTCGGGCGTAGGTGGTGGTGTCCGCGCCGTGGGTCACCGCGATCCGGCCGGGTTCACATGCCGCTGCATCCGCCACCATCCGGGGCAGATCTTCCGCTGTGATCTCGTCGGCACTCGTGCCTGCAATGTCGAATTTCCGCAACATCTCGCCTTCGCTCGTCCCCCAGAGCGGCGCCGGGCCGCGCGCCGCACGTCGAAACATACAGTCAGTGTGGCCCGAAAAGTATGGAATGTGCAGAAGGTCCGGAAAACTTTTTGCACTGCCGGTACCTGACAGAAGGTACATCGCCGAGAACCCGCCTTCGCCCGGAATCATCACCCTGAGATCAGGACCACAACGATTACTCGACAGACCCTCGCGACCTGGATGAACGGGCGTATCCTCGTAAATCCGGAGTACGTGCAGCCACCGACCGGGTCCGACCACGACTCCGCGCAGACCGAGGAGGTGCCGGTCGTGAGCGTCGCCCGCGCCGAGTTGCTCCCTCCGCCCGCGCACCGCGCCCCCACGCGCGAATTCGCGGGTGTGAGCACACAGTCCCGCGCCCTGTCCTTCTCCGTGCGCCGTACCGTACGGCCTTTCATCGAGGCGTGGTCCTACACCCCGGCCCTCCCCTGGCCGACGACCATGATCGACCGCCTGGCCTTCCCGCTCGTCCCGGTGCCCGGCACGCATCGCCGGCACGTCGATCTCCCGACGTGCCCGGCGGAACTGGTGTGGGCGCCGGGCGCCACGACCCCGGTCGGTCGAGGGGGCCTGCACGGCACCGCACTCCTGTACCTGCACGGCGGCGCGTTCCTGTGCTGCGGTCTCTCCACGCACCGCCATCTGGTCTCGCGCATCTCCGCCGCCACCGGAGCACCGGCCCTGGCGGTCGGTTATCGCATGCTGCCCCGCCATCCGATCCGCCGCGCGGTCGAGGACGGACTCGACGGGTTGCGCTGGCTGGTGGCGCACGGCTGCCCGGCCGAGCGTGTCGTGATCGCCGGGGACTCCGCCGGTGGTTTCCTCACCTTCGCCGTCGCCCACGAGGCCGTGCGCCTCGGCATCGGCCGTCCGGCCGGCACCGTCGCGCTCTCACCTCTCACCGATCTCGATCCGCGGGGCAAGCTCGACCATCCCAACTCCCACCGGTGCGCAGTCTTCCCGCGACGCGCGGTCGGCGTGCTGTCCACCCTCGTCGAGCGCGCCGAGCGGCTCGGCGGCGAAGGTGCCGAACCGGTCGCCTCCCCCGTCGACCTCGACCTGTCGGAGATGCCTCCGGCGCTCATCCAGACCGGATCCGAAGAGATGACCTATGTCGACGCCGAGCTGATGG
>NZ_AJVB01000049.1:0-15236 GCF_000278445.1 Rhodococcus sp. R1101 | reverse complement strand
TCGACGGACGAGATGTTCTCGCCGCCGGAGATGATGACGTCCTTGGCGCGGTCGCGGATCTCGATGTAGCCGTCCGGATGCATGACGCCGATGTCGCCGGTGCGGAACCAGCCGTCCGGCACCGCGCGGGCGGTTGCGTCCGGGTTGTTGTAGTAGCCGAGCATCACATTGTTGCCGCGCAGTGCGATCTCGCCGGACGTCTCACCGTCGGCCGGAACGTCGGATCCCATCGCGTCGACGATGCGGACTTCACCTGCCACGATATTGCCGACACCCTGCCGGGAACGCAGCCGTGCCTTCTCGTCCTCGGGGAGGACGTCCCACTCCGAACGCCACTCGCAGATCGCCGCCGGGCCGTACGTCTCGGTGAGCCCGTACAGGTGGGTGATGTCGAGTCCGAGGGCGGTGCACCGCTCGATGAGGGCGGGCGCCGGTGGTGCGCCACCGATGGCGGCGACCACACGGTGGTCGATGCCGCCGGCAGTGGGGGCGTCCACCAGCGACGCGAGCACGGTCGGCGCGCCGCACAGGTGCGTGACGTTCTCGGTGCGCACGAGATCCCAGATCCGTTCGGGATCGACTTTGGGCAGGCACACGTGCGTGCCACCGGCCGCGGTGACCGCCCAGGTGAACGTCCAGCCGTTGCAGTGGAACATCGGCAGCGTCCACAGATAGGCGGATCCGCTGTCCAGCCCGAAGTGTGCGACCATCGCCAGGGCCTGCAGGTAAGCGCCGCGCGCGTGGTACATCACGCCCTTCGGATCACCGGTGGTGCCGGACGTGTAGTTCAGAGCGATCATGCTGCGCTCGTCGGCGAGCGGCACGTACCGGTGGCGGGCCTCCGCGAGCCTGCCCTCGTAGTCGTCGCCGACGACGGCGATCGACGGCAGGCCGGCCGTCGCCTCGCTGGCCAGGTCGGCCAGCGACTGCTCGACGAGCAGGACCCGGCTGCCCGAGTGCTCGAGGACGAACCGGAGTTCCGGCGCGGTGAGGCGAGTGTTGAGCGAGACGAGCACGGCGCCTGCGTAGAGCACGCCGTAGTGCGCCTCGAGCATCAGCGAGGTGTTCGGCGCGAGCACCGCGACACGGTCGCCGGGTTCGACGCCGAGAGCGTGCAACATGCCCGACTGCCGCAGGCACCGATCGCGCAGTTCGGCGTAGGTGCGGCGGATGTCTCCGTCCACCACCGCGAGGTCGTCACGGAAGACCCGGGCGGAACGGTCGAGAAATGCCGTGGGCGTGAGTGTTTCGAAACTGAAGTGCTCGGTCACCTTGGTCGGTGCTCCTTCGGATTACGTCGCGCGCGTACTCCCCGTCGCGAACGATGATGCGCACACCTCCCCGTGTGCTGTGAGGGCGATGCCCATTCTTCCAAGGGCAGTTGCCGATCTTGAAGAAGGTCCACCTGTTCCGTACTCCGGTCGACGGGGCCGTTCCACATTGACCGGACCCGGAATCCGGCGTTCACTGAAAGGCACCGTGCCCGTCCAGGAGAGAAGGCGAGCGGTATGAGTGCTCGGCAGAACGAACCTCGCCGAACCTCTCGTCCGGCGCGGCGTCCGGCCGCGACGCGCGAGAAGACGGAGACCACGACCGAGCCCGCGCGGACGCGCAGCCGTCGACCCCGTGACCCGGAACCCGCGACGCGGCACCGATCTCGTGACGCGGAACCCGCGACGCGGCACCGATCTCGTGACGCGGAACCCGCGACGCGGCGTCGGTCTCGCGACGCAGCATCTGCGACGCGGCGTCGATCTCGCGATTCCGAACCCGGCTCGAGGCGCACCACGACGCGATCCACCACCCGGTCGACGGCCCGGACATCGCCCCGGACCGAGGCGGCGCCCCGCCCTCGTTCGAAGTCGACTTCGCCGAGGGAGACGCACCGGCCACGTCGGCCCGTGAAGGAGACCGAAAGACCGACCCGCGCCGCGCGGGAGCGGGCGCGACCCGAGCAGACACGGGCCGAGCAAACACAACCGACATCGTCATCGCTCGTCGACATGCTGCGGGATGCGGTGCGGGCGTGTGCCCGCACCGCACTGGGCGCGCTGCGGAGACCCGGAAAGAAACTGACCCGCCGCATCCGCGAATGGGTGGACTCGCTCCTCGGTGAGGTCACCAGCGGCGGCGTGGGATTGCACGCGGTCCTCGCCGGCATCCGGGCCGCGTTGGAGGGTCGCAACCCTGCCCTCGCCGCCCTGGGCGGGTTGATCTCCGGATTGAGCACCAAGGCCAAGATCGGCCTGGCCGTCCTGATCGCGGCGGTCCTGCTCCTCGGCCCGGTTCTGCTCTTGGTTCTGGTGCTGGCCCTCCTCGTCGCAGCGGTGGTCGGTGCCGTCCGGTCCGCGGGCGACTGATCCGGTGGGACGGCCTCACGGCCCGCGACGGGCGGGTCGGATGAGCGGCCACGAGGACGGTTGCACCCCGATCGTTTTTCTGGAATAGTTCCAGTTATTGGATTTATTCCAGAAAAAGTGTGCGACCCGGTGCGGTCGCGTGGTTGAAGGAGTGATCACATGTTCACCGCCGACCGTCCTCGGGCAGTGACGCTTCCGCCGGTCGTGCTCGGCGGACTGCGGCCTCTCTATCGCCAGATGGTCCGCAACCGCGTCCCGGCCGCGTCGTTCGAGCACACCGCCGGCCGCGCCGTCTTCGAGATCTGCCTGATCGCGGGGGAGCACGGCCCGCAGCTGCGCGTCCGCGCCCGCGACTTCGGGGTCGACTTCACGCTCGCGATGACCACGCATTTCCGTATCGCGCCCGTGATGAGCGACGACCAGTACTGCGCGTTGTGCGCGGTGCTCGCGCCCGGTGCCGAGCCGGCAGCGGGTATCGTCCTCGACTTCCTGCAGCAGGTGGTGGTGCAGTCGCCCGCCGTGCTCGCGCGGACGCATACCTGCGCCGCCTGAGTCCGAATTCGCTCGCGTGGAGGATGCAAGCACACGCTCCGGCAGCGTGTTTCCGTCCGCGCGGTGAGTACGGAGGTCCCCACACAGAACGGCCCGGCAGGAATCCTGCCGGGCCGTTCTGGGGCTGTGCTCTCCGGCCTGTCTACAGGCCGGGGCGCTTGCCGACCGTGAGCGTGACCTCTCCGGTGTGCGCGAAGAAGTCGTTGCCCTTGTCGTCGACGACGATGAACGCGGGGAAGTCCTCGACCTCGATCTTCCACACCGCTTCCATGCCGAGTTCCTCGTACTCGACGACCTCGACGTTCTTGATGCAGTCGAGCGCCAGGCGCGCAGCCGGACCGCCGATCGAACCGAGGTAGAAGCCGCCGTACGTATGGCACGCGTCGGTGACCTGCTTGGAGCGGTTGCCCTTTGCGAGCATCACCATCGAGCCACCGGCTGCCTGGAACTGGTCGACGTAGGAGTCCATGCGACCGGCCGTCGTCGGGCCGAACGAACCCGACGCCAGACCCTCGGGGGTCTTCGCGGGGCCGGCGTAGTAGACCGGGTGATCCTTCAGGTACTGCGGCATCTCCTCACCGGCGTCGAGGCGCTCCTTGATCTTCGCGTGCGCGATGTCGCGCGCCACGACCAGCGGGCCGGTGAGCGACAGGCGCGTCTTGACCGGGTGCTTGGACAGCTCGGCAAGGATCTCCGGCATCGGCCGGGTCAGGTCGATCTTGACCGCGGCGCCCTTGCCGGTGCCCGAGACGCCCGACGTCTCGGAGTCGAGCTGGGTGTCGGTGACCTCGGGCAGGAACTGGCCCGGGTTGAATTCGAGCTGCTCGAGGAAAACGCCCTCGGGAGTGATCTTGGCCTTGGCCTGACGGTCGGCCGAGCACGAGACGGCGATCGCGACGGGCAGCGACGCGCCGTGGCGCGGCAGGCGGACGACGCGGACGTCGTGGCAGAAGTACTTGCCGCCGAACTGCGCGCCGATACCGATCTTCTGCGTGAGCTCGAAGACCTTCTTCTCGAGTTCGAGATCGCGGAAACCGCGGCCGGTGATGGCGCCCTCGGTGGGCAGCTCGTCGAGGTAGTGCGCCGAGGCGTACTTGGCCGTCTTCAGCGCGAACTCGGCCGACGTGCCGCCGACGACGATCGCGAGGTGGTAGGGCGGGCACGCCGCGGTGCCGAGCGAGCGGATCTTGGCCTCGAGGAACTGCATCATCGAGTCCGGGTTCAGGATGGCCTTCGTCTCCTGGTACAGATACGACTTGTTGGCCGATCCGCCGCCCTTGGCCATGAACAGGAACTTGTAGGCGTTCTCGTGGCCCTTCGCGGTGTCCGCGTACAGCTCGATCTGCGCCGGCAGGTTGTTGCCCGTGTTCTTCTCGTCCCACATCGTCAGCGGAGCGTTCTGCGAGTACCGCAGGTTCAGCTTCGTGTACGCGTCGTACACGCCGCGCGCGATGGACTCCTCGTCGTCGCCCGGGGTGAGCACGTGCTGGCCACGCTTGCCCATGACGATGGCGGTGCCGGTGTCCTGGCACATCGGCAGTACTCCACCGGCCGCGATGTTCGCGTTCTTCAGGAGATCGAGTGCGACGAACTTGTCGTTGTTCGACGCCTCGGGATCCTCGAGGATGCTCGCCAGCTGCTTCAGATGATCCGTGCGCAGATAGTGGGAGATGTCGTGCAGCGCGGTCTCGGTGAGCAGGCGCATGGCCTCGGGCTCGACCTTCAGGAAGGTGCGGCCGTCGGGTCCTTCGACGGTGGACACCCCCTCGGTGGTCAGGAGCCGATACTCGGTGGGGTCTTCCCCCGATCGGCAGCAGGTCCTCGTAGAGGAAGTCGGCCATTGTTTCTCCTGGAAGAGGGCTGGTGATCGCCATACACGTTAGCGGCGCGGACGCAAGGGGTTGACAACGGGGCATGTGACGGACTCGGCCTGCACTCCGAATGTGACCCGGATCTCGCGGTGTTCGGTGGTGTGTCCATGACGTCGAGAGTGGGAATCCTGAAAGGAATCGAGGCCGGAGTGGTCTGCGTCACGGCGCCCGGCCGGCCCCGAACCGTACACTTGACCGGATGTTCGAGAATTGCCGGAGGGATTGCACGTGACCGTAGAAATCGAACGGTTGCCCTCGCCCGAGGCCGGACGCCTGCCGTCGCTGGCATGGCTGCCCCGTTTCCACGCGTGGATCGATCTCGCCGTGGTGATCACGGTGCTCGTCACCACCAATCTCATCGCCCACTTCACGACGACGTGGGCTTCGATCGCGACCGTGCCGATCGCAGCCTGCGTGCTGGTCGCGATGATGCGTCGACGCGGCATGCGCTGGTCCGAACTCGGCCTGTCGCCCCGGCACTGGAAGCGGGGGACGCTGTACTCCGTCGCGGCCGTGGTTCTCGTCCTGACGGTAGTCGCCATCGGTATCGCTCTGCCCTTCACCAGGCAGTTCTTCCTCTCCGAGCGCTACGCCACGATCTCCGGCGCCCTGGTCGCCTCGATGATCATCATCCCGCTCCAGACCGTCATCCCCGAAGAACTCGCCTTCCGCGGAGTGCTCCACGGAACCCTCGAGCGGGTGTGGGGCGCGCGTGGGGTCTTCGCCGCGGGATCCCTGTTGTTCGGCCTGTGGCACGTCGCGTCGTCGTTCGGGCTCACCGCGGGCAACGCGGGCCTCAGCGCGTTCCTCGGCGCCGGCCTGCTCGCGCAGGTCGCCGGCATCGTCGGCGCGGTGATCGCGACTGCCGCGGCGGGCTTCGTCTTCACGTGGCTGCGCCGGCGCAGCGGCAGCATCCTCGCGCCCATCGCCCTGCACTGGTCGCTCAACGGGGCGGGCGCGCTCGCCGCCGCACTCGTCTGGCACGCGACCCTCAACTGATGGCGCTGGCGGTCTGCCTCCTGTTCGACACCGAGACCGATCGCGCGATACGGCGATTGTGGGGCCGGCTCGAGGACGACGGCATCCCCACCCTGCTCACCCACACACACCGCAGACACGTCCCGCATCTCTCCTACGCGGTGCTGCGAAGCTACGACCTGCCCGGCGTCGTCGCGGCTCTCGGGGACGTGCCGGACGGGGGACCGGTCCGGGTCTACATCGATGCGCTCGGTTTGTTCCGGCGCGGCCGCGCGTCGCTCGTGCCGGCCCCCTCGGCCGAACTCGTGCAGCGGCAGACCCGCGTCGTGCAGGTCGTGACGGCGACGGGAGCGGACCTGCACCGCTACTACATACCCGGACGCTGGACCCCGCACTGTTCGCTGAGTCCTCGAACCAGACGCGAGGAACTCGACCGTCTCGGTGCCGTCGTATACGACGTGCTCCCGATGGAGGCGACGCTGAACCGCGCGGTGCTGATCGACACCGCCACCGGCGAGCACACCCCGTTACGGGTGATCCCGTGACAGGAATTCAATCCTCGGGATTCTCCACCCACGGCCCGTACGGCGGCGGTCCCTCGCTCTGGATCTGCAGGCCGAAGTGCGGACAGTGCTTCCACACGTAGCCGTGCAGGACGTGTTCCTCCGAGGTCGCGGTGTTCATCAGTACGACGTCGCCGGAAGGGCGATGTTCGAGGGCGAAGCCGGAACCCCGCTCGTCGAGAACCCACCATTTCGCAGTACTCATGTCGGTGTCCTCCGCATGATCCGCTCGGCAGCAGCGCACCTCCCACGTTAGCGCGGAACCTCCACGTGCGAGGCGGGATCGAGATGCGAACCCCGCACGAGTGCCTGCGACGTCGCGGCGTCGGCCGGGTAGAACGCCTCGATCGCGAGCTCGGATACCGTCACGTCGAGGGGAGTGCCGAACAGGGTCGTCGTACTCAGGAACGACAACTCGCCGCGCTCGGTGCGCAGACGGAACGGCACGACGAGAGAGTGCGGGACGTCCTCGGGGGCCGAAGCGTCGCAGGGATAACCGACGAGTTCGCCGTGCAGCCGCTTCAGTTCCGGATCGCCGGTCGCCCCGATCTGGTGCTCCAGGCGGGCGAGGAGGTGGGCGCGCCACTGTCCCGCATCGGCGATGCGCGGGGCGAGGCCGCGCGGATGCAGGGTCAGTCGCAGGACGTTCACCGGTGGCTCGAGCAGTTCCGGAGCGCACCCCTCGACAAGTGCGACGACCGCGTCGTTCGCGTCGACCATCGTCCAGTGCCGGTCGACGACGAGCGCAGGAAACGGGTTGTGCAGGGTGAGAATCCGGGTGATCGCATCGGAGACCGCGGACATCGGTACATCGCCGAGGTGATGCTCGGGATAGGCCGGTGCCAGACCCGCCGCCAGGAGGATCGAATTGCGTTCGCGCAACGGAATCTCCAGATGCTCGCACAACGTGAGCACCGTCCTGCGCGACGGACGCGACCTGCCGGTCTCGACGAAACTGAGATGTCGCGGCGAGATGCCGGCGGTGTGCGCCAGGGCGAGCTGGCTCAGCCCGCGTCGTTCCCGCCACGTCCGCAGCAGCGCGCCGGCATGGGGAGCGTCGACCGTGGTCATGCCCCGAACCTAGACGGCAGGGGGAGCGGTCACCATTACTTCTCGGGTAATCGACTCCGTGCACCGAGGGGAGCACGGTGGTCCCCATGAACGCATACGCAGTGGCTCATCTTCGCAAGGTCGACTTCGGCGACGACATCGTCCGGTACCTCGAGAGGATCGACGATACGCTCGTTCCGTACGGCGGTCGCTTCCTCGTGCACGGCACCGATCCCGAGGTGACGGAGGGGCCGTTCCCCGGCAATCTCGTCGTGATCGAGTTCCCCGATATGGAACGAGCGCGCGGCTGGTACCACTCGGCCGAGTACCAGGAGATCCTTCCCCTCCGCACCGAGAACTCCGATGGATCGGCGATCCTGGTGCAGGGCACCCCACCCGGCTACCGCGCGACACACTTCCTCGACAAGGTGCTCGGCGCCGAGCGGTAACCGGTACGGGCGGCGGGAGTTCAGGGCAGGATGCCGGCGGCCCGTGCGGGTTCGGTGTAGGCCCGCGCCAACGAGTCGACGGTTTCGTGGGCGTTGAGTCCACTCGGATTGGGCACCACCCACAGCGGGACGTCGCCGATCGTGTCGTCCTGCCGCCCGGCCTTCGCCTTGCGCCGCCCGAAGGCCGCGCGGTAGGCGGTGATGCCCGCGACCGCCACGGCGCGGGGCCGGAACTCCGCCACCACCTTCGCCAGACGACGTCCGCCCTCGCGGAGTTCCTCGTCGGTGAGTTCGTCGGCGCGGGCCGTCGCACGCGGCGCCAGATTCGTGATGCCCACACCCCGCTCGAGCAGGTGGTCGCGGTCGGCGTCGTTCATGCCGGACGACGCGTCGATGAGCCGGTCGACGATGCCGGCACGGAACAGGGCGGGATAGAAGCGATTTCCGGGCCGCGCGAAGTGGGCTCCCGTCGCCGCGGTCCACAGACCCGGATTGATCCCGACGAACAGCAGGCGGCAGCCGGGTGCGACGAGATCGGGGATCACCGCGTCGCGGAAGGACTCGAGTTCGGCTCGTGTGAAACCCATCCTCCCAAACTAGCCGGAGTCACTCTCCGTCCGACGGGAGCCAGGCCCCGTGCAGGCCGGCCGGAACGCGGATCGGCAGACGCACCCGCGCGATCGGACCCGCCGCCGGGTCGGTCTCGGGGAAGACGAGGAACCAGCTCGTCATATCCGCCCGGTCGGTCGCGATCGCGCCCCAGTAGCCGCCCGATCCGCCGCTCAGACAGACGGGTTCGCCGGGGGAGAGCGTCTCGTGCGCCCAGACCGATTCCGTGCCGGACGCGACGTCGAACCAGAAGAGTGAATCTGCTGCTCCCGCAGGGAGTTTCTGTGATCCGCTGCGTCCGATGGTCGCGACGGCGGAGTGCTCGAGGGTGGTCGACCGGTCGTCGATGCGGGGGAACTCGATGTCGCGTTCGTGCAGGGTCGTGCGGGTCACGCCGTTGCGGCCGATCACGGCGCGACGCAGCACGGAGCGGTTCGGGCCCGACTTCTCGGTCAGCGCGCCCGGATAACTCCACTCCACGTAGTCGAGCGCGACATCCCCGTCGGGCAGGTCGAACGCGTTGGCGGTGTGCCACATCCAGAAGGTGTCGGTCGAGAACCAGCGCACCGCGCTGCCGTCGCGGGGCACGAGCGCGACCCGCACCCCGAGGTCGGGCTTCCAGTCGAGCGGTGACCCGCCGGAGAAGATCTGCGAGAGATCGAACACGAGCGGAGCCAGGATCAGGACGATGTAGGTCGGCGTCAGCGCCATGTCGTGGATCATCAACGGCCGGTCGGCACCGTCGACCGGGGTCGCCGCCCGCGTCACCGTCCCATCCGGTGCAACGGCCGACCAGGTCAGATACGGCGGGTCGAGCATGTAGCAGAACGCGATCATCTCCCCGGTGCGCGGATCGATCTTCGGGTGCGCCGTCAGCCCGACCGGCAGGGTTCCGTCGAAGGTCTCGCGTCCGAGCGTCTCGAGTTCGGACCCCAGGGCGTACGGGGGCGCGGCCTCGGCCATCGCCATGAGCCGTCCGCCGTGCCGGACGATGTTGATGTCGGGCAGTTCACGCATGGTGTTCGCAAGATCCGGGCCGACTTCCTCCTCCGGAGGAAAATAGGGATCGGTGATACCGGCCCACAGGGCACGGCCCGCCTTCTCCTCCGCGACGACCTGCGGGGTTCGCACGAACCGGTTCGTGTAGCGGGCGGTGCCGTCGGAGATCTGCACGCGGTGGACCATGCCGTCGCCGTCGATCGGATGGACGTAGTGACCGATCGGGTCGAAGCGCGGATTGGGACCGTTGCGGAGATAGCTTCCGCGCAGGTCGGCGGGGAGTTCCCCGCGAACCTCCAGATCGCGGACGTCCACTTCCTCGCGTTGAGGTGCGAACAGACCACTGAGATGCGGATGGTGTGCCAGGTCGACAGGCGCCGGACGATGCATGGCGGCTCGCTTCGGTGGAGGCGAAAGATCCCGTGGGGAAATCCTAGAACCGTGGGTGGGGGTTCGGTTCGTGATTCGACTCGCCAGGTCCTTCACCCGCGGGTGGGGGCCGTGCATCGGATAAGGTTGTTGCCTATGTGCAGGACCGATAGTGCGGCCGCACGGCCGCGACGTTAGGGGAAGGTGTGCAGCGCCGGAACGCGATCGGACACTCCGTCCGGAACACCGGGGGTGGCGAGGCCACGGTGCCGCCGTATACGGATCTTCTCTGGCCGACCGTGCAGGCGGTGATCGAGCTCGGCGGGTCCGGTGTCATCGAGGAGATCGATTCCGCCGTGATCACCCGGACGGGACTGTCCGAGGCCGCGCAGGCGGTGCTCCACGGCGACGGCCCCGGGACCGAGATCGAATACCGGCTGGCCTGGGCCCGGACCTACCTCAAGGGCATGGGCCTGCTGTCGAACACGCGCCGCGGCGTGTGGAGCGTGACCGAGCGCGGTCGCGCCGTGCGCGAGTCGGAGATCAAGCCCATGCAGGTCGCGTACACCGCCGAGAAGCGGCGCAAGCGGCTGGTACGCAACGTCTCGCAGGGCGCGCAGGTCGTGCCGCTCACGGCTGCCCCCGAGGATCCCGAACTGTGGCGTGAACCGGTCCTCGCTGCCGTCGCCGACCTCTCGGAGGACGGTTTCGAACGACTCGCCACCGCGGTGCTGCGCGCGGCGGGATTCACGACGCTGACGATTCCGGCACCGGGTGGATCCCCCGCCCCGGAGGGCGTCGGCCACGTCGAGGGCACCGGTGTCCTGCGCATCTCGCTGCTGAGCTTCTCCGTCTTCTTCCGTTTCCTGCGCGCACCGGAGAAGGCGGGTGCCGACGTGGTCCGCGAGTTCCGTGCCGCGATGGTCGGGCGCGGAGAGAAGGGCCTGCTCGTCTCCACCGGATCGTTCACCGAGGACGCGCGCGCCGAAGCGCACCGGCACGGTGCTCCGCCCATCGATCTCGTCGACGGCGACGGCTTGTGCGATCTGCTCGAGGAACACGGCCTCGGTGTCCGTTCCACCGTGCGGACGGTGGAGGACGTCGCCCTGGTGCCTGCCTTCTTCGCCGAACTGTCCGGTCGCTGAGCACGCCCGCTTCCCCGGGATCGGCGCCGTAGCGGCGACCGGTCGAATTCCCCGGTGTGGCCGGTGGGACGCCCGTGATTGTGATGCAATACGGCGGACGTACACACGGCGATACGAAGGACAGGTTTCGATGACCCTTTCGCGGCGGGACATGTTGCGGTACGCGACGCTCGGATCGGGCGTCGCGTTGATCTCTGCGCTCGGCGCACCGGGACTCGCCCAGGGACGCCAGGTGCTCGGGACCATCGTCGACTATTCGGCCGCCGTGCCGTCGCCCTCCTCGATCCGGACCGCCGGCCACATCGGCGCCATCCGATACGTGTCCGATGCGCGGCCCGACGCCGCCTGGATGCGGGCCAAGCCGCTCACCGGATCGGAGGCGGACGCGCTGATCGGCAGCGGACTCGAAGTGGTCTCGTGCTATCAGTTCGGCAAGGCCGAGACCGCCGACTGGCTCGGCGGCTACGAGGCGGGTCTGAAGCACGCCCGGCGCGGTCTCGAACTGCACTATGCGGCCGGGGGACCGGCGGGCCGCCCGATCTACGCCTCGATCGACGACAACCCGAACTTGGAGCAGTTCACGACCCGCATCGTGCCGTACCTGCTGGGCTGGCAGGAGGTCGTGGGAGCCGGGAATCTCGGTGTGTACGCCAATTCGCCGACCATCGACCGGGCGTCGGCGGTCTCCCTCGGGTCCTTCTACTGGCAGCACGACTGGGGCACGCCCGAGGGCTACGTCCATCCGCGGGCGAACCTGCACCAGATCCCGGGCGAGGTCCGGATCGACGGTATCGGCGTCGACATCAACCACGTGCTCACGCCCGACTACGGCCAGTGGTCGCTCGCAGGCAGCGCACCGGGCACCGACCCGGGGCTCCTGGGCAGCTGACGCCCGGAGTCAGATCTCGTCTGCGGCTCGCAGCGTCCGGCCCGCCGACGGAATGAGCGCCGTGAACACGAGTGCCAGCGCCGCCGCTGCCACCGCGACGAGGAAGGTGGCGCGGAAAGCGCCGAGGGCGGGGACGACGGCGTCTCCGATCTGCTGGGTCATCGCCGCGAGGATCACGCCGATCACGGCCGCGGCGCTCGTCGTGCCGATCGAGCGCATCAGGGTGTTGAGACTGTTGGCCGCGGCGGACTCGCGCAGCGGAACGGCACCCATGATGAGCGCCGGCATCGCGGCGTAGGCGAGGCCCACACCGGCGCCGATGAGCATCGACGCGCCCACGATGTGCCAGACCTCCCGGTACAGCACATACGCCATGAGGTAGCCCAGGCCCACGAACACCGCGCCGCAGCCGAGGGTCACGCGGGCCCCGAACCGCGTCGTGATGCGGGCGGAGACGGGAGACAGCGCCATCATGACGATCCCGGCGGGGGCGAGCGCGATTCCGGCGGTGACCATCGTCTGCCCGAAGCCGTAGCCGGTCTCCACGGGTGCCATCAGGAGCTGTGGGAACGCCAGGATGTTCGAGTACATCGAGAAGCCGAGTGCCACCGACGCGAGATTCGTCATCAGGATCGGCCGGCGTGCGGACAGCCGCAGGTCCACGAGCGGTCGCGGCACCCGCAGTTCGTACAGGCCCCAGCCGAGGAACACCACGAGCGCCCCGGCGAGCATCCCGAGGGTGGCCGGGGAGGCCCATCCCCAGTCGTTGCCCTTGGTGACGGGCAGCAGCAACAGCACGAGAGCAACGGAGAGTGCCAGCGCCCCGGCGATGTCGAAGCGTCCCGGATTGCGGCGCGACGACTCGGGTACGACGAGCAGGATCGCGGCGATACCGACGAGCCCGAGCACCAGGGACGCGACGAACAGCATGTGCCAGTCCGTCGCCTGGGCGACGAAGGCGGCGAGAGGCAATCCGATCGCACCGCCGACACCCATCGTCGCGCTGATCGTCGCCATCGCGCCGGGCAGGCGGCGCGGGGGCAGTTCGTCGCGGAGGATCGCGATACCGAGCGGAATGGCGCCCACCGCGGCACCCTGGAGGGTACGGCCCACGACGAGCGGGATCAGCGTGGACGACAGTGCGCACACGGCCGAACCGAGGACCATCGTCGCCAGCGAGGCGAGGAGCATTCGGCGCTTGCCGAACATGTCGCCGAGGCGACCGCTGATCGGAGTGACCACCGCGCCGGCGAGCAGAGTCGCCGTCACGGCCCAGGATGTGTTCTGAGGGGTCGCGCCGACGAGCACCGGAAGCCGGGGGAGGATCGGGACGATCAGGGTCTGCATGAGCGCGACGCTGATACCGACGGTCGCGAGGACCGGCACGATGCCCCGCGGAGCGGGAATCTCCCTGGTGGGGATCGGTGTCTCTACGGCCATGCGGCTCCTCGGTCCGGGGCCGGGTGACGCGGCCGACGACAATTCGTGCGCGATACGAATGATGATCACATCGTGTCTAACACGGCGGAACCGACGATCCCTAGCATCTTCCCGCAGTCCGGTCCGGTGCAGACCCCCTGCCGTCAGGCCTGACAGTGCCGGTCGGGCTCGGATTCGACGACGGTGACGAAGAACGGCGGATGGTCGTCGGGTGCGGAATGGTCGCCGCGCCACGACAGCAGCGACCAGCGCGACAGGCCCGACAGCGCCGAACCGAGGCTCGCGAACGACAGCGAGGACAACATCGAACCGAACGATCCCACGGAACCGACGGACAGGACCGACCCGCAACTACCGATCGACAGGATCGAATACGAGGAACCGATCGACAGGATCGACCGTTCGGACGCGATCGAGAGGATCGAACGGTCGGAGAGGACCGAACGGCGGGAATTCACGGAACTCGACGGGCTGCGCGACGCGGTGAAGGCCATGCTCCGGTCTATCACGCACGGCGGTCGCGACGGAAGGGACGGAAGTCGGGGAGAAACGACGAAGACCGCCGGAAAGTGCTTCCGGCGGCCTTCGATGCGTCGAAGTGTTCTTCGCTCGATCAGGGAACCGCGACGAGACCCACGGTGGGCAGGAAGGTGCACGAACGCGGGTCGGCGCCTTCGGCCTGTGTGGTGATTCCACCGGAGATCACGGCGAGAACCTGACCCGAACCGGTGTCGGCGATCGTGCTCAGCGTGGTCGGGCCGTCGGGGTTGATCCGCGCGTCGTTGGTGAGCGGCTGCGTTCCCGTACGGCCGTTGGAGACATTGACCCAGCTCAGCGTGAGCGGCTGCTCCTGCACGTCGGCCGCGGGAGCGGTGCCCAGAGCCGTGAAGACGAAACCGGTCTGGCCTGCGGCCGGTCCGGGCGGGGGCAGCTGGGACGGACCTGCAACCGCGAGGGCGGTGCCCACGGAGTCCCGGCCGTCGCCGATGCAGCCCTTGCCGATGGTCGGGTACAGGAACTGCGAGATCACCACGGCGCCGGGCTCGGGAAGGTCGGGTCCGCCGCCGCCGCTACCGTCGAGGAACTTGATGACGCGCTGGAGAGTGCTCTTCACCGACTCGGGGAGCTGGGAGTTCTCGAGCAGTTCCTTGGCCTGTGCCAGCAGATCGTTCTTGCCGTCGGCGGCGTCGGCGACATCCGCGGGGCCCGCGGCGGCGCCGATGATCGCGGGTGCGAGGGACGCCAGTGCCTCGACCTCTTCGGGATTCGCCCGGACTCCGGCCAGAAGGTCGGTCAACGACTCGACGGACAGATCGGCGGGAATCTCGAACCGGGGCAGCTCGACGAGCCTTGCCAGATCCGGCAATGCGGGTGGAGCCGGTTGCGCGACGGCCTGCGTAGGCACGGCCAATCCCGCGGTGGCAGCGAGCGCGCACAGCGTGAGCGCCCGTCGCATTCCTCGAGTACGAAGCACTGTTCCCCATCCTTGTCGTTGAAGCATCCGGACGTTCGGGACGAACGGTCGGATGCTGACGGCTCGAGGAGACACTCTATGGACCCCCCGCACACGGGACAAGCCTTCCGTTTCGGAACGGCGCGCCCATCGCTGGTTCGGGATTGTAACCACGGGCCGTTCCGTTCCTCGGATCCTGTCGAACATAACCCGCCCGGCCTGAGAAGATTGTGACTGTAGATGAAATCGTTACGGGAGTGAAGTCCGGTTCGTTCGTATGCCGATCGGAACGGTAATCTCCTTCGCCGGGTCCGGTTCACCGGACGGACGTTCGACGGGAGAGGCCGCACCGCAGTGCCACGAGGGTTTGCTTCGCACCGGATGCGGTGGTGCGCGGCGTTACTGGCGCTGTCGGTCGTCGTCCGTCTGGCCTGGGCATTCATCACGCCCAACGGGATGAACCTCGTCGACCTGCACGTCTACGTCGACGGATCCGCCGCCTTGCTGCA
>NZ_AJVB01000048.1:0-15274 GCF_000278445.1 Rhodococcus sp. R1101 | reverse complement strand
GGCGGAGGCGGTCTACGCGGCGAGCAAGCAAGGCCTCATCTGAGGCCTCTCGTCAGCGGTCGTCCGGGACGGAGGAATGCACCGGCACCAGCACCGACAGCGCTCCGGTGCACACGAGCAGGCACAGGAGCGGCCCGCCTCGGAGAATCTGACCGGTGACCTCCCGAATCCGTCGGCCCCGATCGTCGCCCGGCGGTGCGGCAAGCACGATCGCGGGGTCGGTCCTCGACCGGGCCGCGGCGACGAGAAGGCATTCCTCCGATGTGGTGAGTACCGGAATGTCGTTCGCGCCGTCCGTCTTTCCGATCGCTACCGCGTCGTAGTCGGAGTCGTCCGTGTCGTCGTGATAGACGAGCAGTCGTACGTCCGGTCGCTCGGGAATCGGCCGGCAGTCCATCACCAGGCCGGACGAACCGGCCTTCTTCCTGTCCTCGGGGCAGTGGGGGAGGACGACACGACGTGAGGTCCAGCTGAAGTGGCTCTCGACGTTCTCGCTCATCGTGCCACCTCCTTCCGGCTACACCCGGTATTCGTCGCCGGGATGCAGGCGGATGGGTGACGGAATCAGTCGACGACGAGCCACCCACCGTGGTATTCGAACACCTCGAAGGGCCGGCCCGTGGTGCGTCCGAGTTCCTCCAGCGCCGACAGGTCGAAGGTGCGCACGTGTCCGTGGCACGCCGTCGCCTCGTCCTCGAACGGCACCGCGACGACGACCCGCTGTCTGGCGATCCGCAGCGCCTCGGCGAGGATCGTGGCACCCACGGCGTCGTCGACGTGCTCGAGCAGATGGATGGCCGTCACGGTGTCGGCGCTGTCGTCGGCTACCGGGACGTTCGCCGCGTCGCACACGAGCGTGTCGAGGCGCAGACCCAGTCGCGGCGCGACGGCATCGAGCAGGCGCATGGTGCCGGGCAGGATGTCGGTCGCGGTGACCGCGGTACCGGCGGCGGCGAGCCGCAACGGCAGGAAACCGAAACACGACCCCAGATCGAGCACGCTCCCGCGCACGAGTTCGGCCGCACGATCGTGGATGGGCGCGAAATCGGCTGTACCGTGGAGCAGTTCGCCGAGCGAGTTGCGGTAGTAGGTGACCCACGAGTCGAGGGCGCCCGGCACCGTGGAACGCACGAGTCCGACCATCGTCAGTTCGAACTCGTCCTGGCCGAAGGCGGCGTCCTGGATCGAGGCGGTGACCTCGGCGACGAGCCGCTCACTGATCTGCTCGGCGGTGAGCGAATGTGTGACGTGGAGACGGTCGGCGTCGCGCCGGACGTTCAGCACTTTCACACCCGACGTGCCGTCGGGCAGCGGTCCGGCGGTGACGCGTTCGACCGTCACATGGTCGTGTGTCCACAGACCCGGGCTGCAGGGAGCGAGCGAATCGAGCAGGGTCATTGTTTCGCAACCTTTTTCGGAGGCGGGAAAGGGGAGTGTGGGTCACTGTAGTCGAGGCCTGCGGTCAGTGTCCCCATCCCGACGGCCAGGAATTCGTGCAGATCCGATGCGGGTTCGTCGAGCCACGCCTCGTAGGCGGAGATCGCGACGCCGAGCAGCAGGTAGCCGACCGTGCGAGGAATGTGGTCGTCGGGTCCGGCTCCCATGCGGCGGGCGACGAACTCGGCGACGACCCGCCTCCACCCCTGGTACATCACCGACGAATAGCCCTGCAGTGCGGGCGTGTGCAGGATGAGACCCATCCGTGCCCGGTGCCGTTCGGCCTCGCTGTCGGGGAAGGTGTTGAAGTCGTGCAGGGCGGTGGTCAGTGCGTCGGAGAGCGGGACGTCCTCGGGAATCGCCTCGAGGCTCGCGCGCATGCCGGCGAGGTGTTCGTCGAAATTGCCCCAGGCCAGCTCGTTCTTGGACGGGAAGTACCGGAAGAAGGTGCGGCGGGCGATGCCGGCGGCCTCGGCGATGTCGTCGATGCTCGTCTCGTCGAATCCGACCTCCATGAACAGTTCGATGCCGAGAGCGGCGAGCTCCTCCTTCGACGTGGACGGGCGGCGACCTACCCGAGCGGACGGTTTCCGTCGGCTGCGCGTCATTGTTCCTCTCTCCGTAGTGACATTCTGCACTCGATGCCATTACAGTGGTGAAGCGGCTCACAAAGCAAGCCCGCTGTGAAGCCGGGCTCCGATTCCGGAGAGAGAAGATCCGAGGAGGAAACATGTCCGATCGTGACAACGCAGTGATCGAATCCGATCTGATCGAGGAGTCTCTCGTCGAGGAGGTCTCCATCGACGGCATGTGCGGCGTGTACTGACATGACCGCGCCCGGAGCCACCGACGTGTCCCCCGCAGCAATGGAGACCGAGATGTTCGATCCGGGTGCCGGCTGGCGGCTCCACCCGCAGGTAGCGCTTCGCCCCGAACCGTTCGGGGCGTTGCTCTACCACTTCGGCACCCGCAAGTTGTCGTTCCTGAAGAACACCGTCATCGTCGACGTCGTCCGATCCCTCGGCGACCACGGTTCGGTGCGAGAAGCGTTGCGAGCGCACGGGATCGACGAGAACGCCGAGCGGCCCTACGTGCGTGCCCTCGGCACCCTGGCCGACTCGCACATGATCGTTCCTGCCTGACGCCGCTCGTTTCTGCCCGACGCCCGAAGGACCAGCCCATGACTTCGCTGCTCGAACCGCCCACCACCCCCACCCCTCCGAAGGTCGGTCGCCTCGTCGACCAGTTCGAGAAGGGCCTCGACGCCCCGATCTGCCTGACCTGGGAGCTGACCTACGCGTGCAACCTCTCGTGTGTGCACTGCCTGTCCTCGTCCGGTAGACGCGACCCGCGGGAACTGTCGACCGAGCAGTGCAAGGCGATCATCGACGAGCTGCAGCGCATGCAGGTCTTCTACGTCAACATCGGCGGCGGCGAACCGACGGTGCGCTCGGACTTCTGGGAACTGGTGGACTACGCCACCGATCACCAGGTGGGCGTGAAGTTCTCCACCAACGGGGTGCGCATCGACCGCAAGGTCGCCGAACGACTCGCCGCCTCCGACTATGTCGATGTGCAGATCTCGCTCGACGGCGCCACCGCCGAGGTCAACGACGCCGTGCGCGGGCCGGGTTCGTTCGCCATGGCCGTACGCGCGCTCGAGAACCTGTCCGAGGCCGGTTTCCGCGACGCGAAGATCTCCGTGGTCGTCACGCGCCAGAACGTCGACCAGCTCGACGAGTTCAAGGCCCTCGCCGACAAGTACGGTGCAACCCTGCGCATCACCCGGTTGCGCCCGTCGGGCCGTGCGGTGGACGTGTGGGACGATCTGCATCCCACCCACGAGCAGCAGCGGCAGCTCTACGATTGGCTCGTCGCCCACGGCGAAGGCGTGCTGACCGGCGACTCGTTCTTCCACCTGTCGGCTTTCGGCGGCGAGGGCGGCGGCTCGCTGCCCGGGCTGAACCTGTGCGGCGCGGGCCGGGTGGTGTGCCTGATCGATCCGGTCGGCGACGTCTACGCGTGCCCGTTCGCGATCCACGAGAATTTCCTTGCCGGCAACATCCTCACCGACGGGGGGTTCTCCTCGGTGTGGACGAACTCCGAGCTGTTCCGCGAACTGCGCGAACCGCAGTCGGCCGGGGCGTGCAGCTCGTGCAACTTCTACGACTCGTGCCGCGGGGGGTGCATGGCAGCGAAGTTCTTCACCGGTCTGCCGATGGACGGACCCGACCCCGAATGTGTGCAGGGCTACGGGCAGTCGGCGCTCGAAGCCGAGCGCACCGTGCCGCAGTCGAGTGTCGACCACTCGCGTACCGGCAAGCGCGCCGAGCGGCGCACTCCGGCCGCACCGGTGCCGTTGACCCTGCTCACCAAGCCCCCCGCCAAGTTCTGCGACGAGAACCCGCTCGCAGGCCTGTAGATTTCCGAGGAGATTCGTCATGGCCAAACCCTCCTGGCTGAAGAACCCCTGGGCGACCGACCCGTGGTTCGAGACCGTCGCGGTCGCGCAGCAACGCGCACGTAAGCGTCTGCCCAAGTCCGTCTACGGCGCACTCGTCGCCGGCTCCGAGGCCGGCCTGACCGTCGACGACAACACCGCCGCCTTCCGCGAACTCGGTTTCGCCCCCCACGTGGCCGGACTGTCCGACAAGCGGGAGATGGCCACGACCATCCTGGGCCAGGATGTGTCGCTGCCGGTGATGATCTCCCCGACGGGCGTGCAGGCCGTGCACCCCGACGGTGAAGTCGCCGTGGCCCGTGCCGCCGCGGCGCGCGGCACCGCGATGGGATTGAGTTCGTTCGCGTCCAAATCCGTCGAGGAGGTCGCGGCGGTCAACGACAAGACCTTCTTCCAGATGTACTGGGTCGGCAGCCGCGAGGTGCTCGTCCAGCGCATGGAACGCGCCCGCGCCGCCGGCGCCAAGGGCCTGATCATGACCCTGGACTGGTCGTTCTCCAACGGCCGCGACTGGGGCAGCCCCGCCATCCCCGAACGCATGAACCTCGAGGCGATGGTCAAGTTCGCGCCCGAGGGCATCATCCGCCCCAAATGGTTGCTCGAATGGGCGAAGACCGGCGCCGTGCCGGATCTGACCACCCCGAATCTGACCCCGCCCGGTGGCCGGGCCCCGACCTTCTTCGGTGCCTACGGCGAGTGGATGACCACCCCGTTGCCGACCTGGGAGGATGTGGCGTGGCTGCGCGAGCAGTGGGGTGATGCGCCCTTCATGCTCAAGGGCGTGATGCGGGTCGACGACGCCAAGCGCGCCGTCGATGCCGGGGTCACCGCGATCTCGGTGTCCAACCACGGTGGCAACAATCTCGACGGCACCCCGGCGCCGATCCGGGCGCTGCCGGCGATCGCCGAGGCGGTGGGCACGGACGTCGAGGTGCTGCTCGACGGAGGTATCCGCCGCGGCAGCGATGTCGTCAAGGCGATCGCGCTCGGTGCGAAGGCGGTGCTCATCGGCCGCGCGTATCTGTGGGGTCTGGCCGCGAACGGTCAGGCCGGGGTGGAGAACGTCCTCGACATCCTGTCGGGGGGTATCGGTTCCGCCTTGATGGGGTTGGGCAAGAACTCGATCCACGAGTTGACCCCGGACGATGTGTTCGTGCCGGACGGTTTCCGCCGCGACCTCGGCATCTGACACAGCCGACGACATGGGCCCCGCGCTCACCGAACCGATCACCCTCGCCGGACGCACCGCTCCGTCGAGGGTGATCTTCGGTCCGCACGTCACGAATCTCGGTGACGGCCGGTCGTTCTCGGACCGGCACGTCGCGTACTACGCGCGACGTGCTCGGGGTGGGTGCGGGATCGTCGTGACGGAGACGGCGTCGGTGCACTCGCTCGACCACCCGTACGAACGCGCGCCGCTCGCCGGACACTGCGGAGCCGGATACCGGCGGATCGTCGACGCCTGCCGGCCGCACGGCGCGCTCGTGCTCGCGGGCCTCGGTCATCGCGGACTCCAGGGGTCGAGCGCGTGGACCCGGGCACCACTGTGGGCGCCCTCGCGCGTACCGGATCCGGCGACACGCGAACTCCCCGTCGAGATGACCGAGCACGAGATCACCGAACTCGTCGAGTCCTTCGCCCGTGCCTGCGCCGTCGCCGTGGCCGCGGACCTGGACGGGGTGGAACTCGACGTCGGTCCGACTTCGCTGCTGCGGCAGTTTCTCTCGGGGCTCACCAACCACCGCGCCGACGGATACGGTGACGACCGGCTGCGCCTGCTCCGCGAGGTGATCGTCGCGGTCCGCTCGCAGATGGGCGCGGATCGCGTTCTTGCGCTGCGACTCTCGTGCGACGAGAACGCGCCGTGGGCGGGCATCACTCCCGACCTCGCCGCCGGATACGTTCCCGCGATCGCCCCGGCGATCGACCTGCTCACCGTCGTGCGCGGCGGATTGTTCTCCCCCGGGTCGTACCGGCCCGATGCGCACACCCCTGCCGGCTTCAACGGCGAAGTGTGTCGGCGCATTCGGGAGGTAGCCGCTAGCGCGGTCCCGATCGTGTTGCAGGGCAGCATCGTCGATGTCGGGCACGCGCAACGCGCGCTCGACGACGGTACGTGTGATCTGGTCGAGATGACCCGTGCCCAGATCGCCGATCCCGACCTCGTCGAAGCCGCCCGTCGTGCTCGACGGCCACGCCCCTGCGTGCGCTGCAACCAGGCGTGCCTCGTCGACGACTTCCACAATCCGGTCGTGGGATGCATCGCGAACCCGGAGGTGGGTGACGAGACCCGGGCGCCCTTCGGGCCGGTGGCCACCGCTCGCGACGTGCTCGTGGTGGGTGCCGGGCCCGCCGGTCTGGAAGCGGCGCGGGTGGCGGCGACACGCGGTCACCGTGTCGTCCTGGTCGAGGCGACGAATCGGATCGGCGGCACGGCCGCCGTGGTCTCGCCCGGCCGCCCCGACTTCCCGGCGCTCGTCGACTGGCTCGAACAGCAGTGCCGCGAGTCCGGTGTCGACATCCGTACCGGCACCGAGGCCGGCGACGCCGATATCGAGGACGCGCTCGCTCGCGGACGTGTGGTCGTGCAGGCCACGGGCGGGATTCCGCGTCCACCGTCCTTCCCTGTGACCGTGCCCGAGAACTACGCGACCGCCGCGGAGGTGCTGTCGGGGACCCGCCCGCCGACGGCACAGCGAGCGGTGGTGTGGGATCCGCCGGGTGGGCCGGTGGCGAGCGCCGTGGTCGATCGGCTCGTGGAGGACGGTGTGGAGGTCCACTACGCGACCGGCGACCTCGTCGCGGGATCACGTCTCGCGCCGACCGGCGATCTCGTCGCCTTCGACGTCCGGCTGCAGCGGGCGGGCGTGACGAGACATCTCGGGTGCCGGGTCGGTTCGGTCGACGCCGAGGGGGTCGTGCTCGTCGACCGTGTGTCCGGAGAGACCACGCCGGTCTCGGATGCCGTTCTGATCGATTGCGCACCGTTGTTACCGGGCGAAGTGACCGAGCGGCCGGGGGTGTGGTCGATCGGGGATCGGGTGGCCCCGAGGACGATGCGTGACGCGATCCGGGAGGGACACCGGGTGGCTGTGACGCTGTAACGTGAGGCACACTGAAACATGTTCTAATCTGGGTCGACGGGAAGGGCCGACATGGGAGATTTCGACGGCAAGGTCGTCTTCATCACCGGGATCGCACGCGGGCAGGGCCGCAACCACGCCATCCGGTTCGCCCGCGAGGGAGCAGCCGTCATCGGCGTCGACATCGCGGGCCCGGTCTCGGAATACATCACCTACGAGCAGACCACCCCGGACGACCTCCGCGAGACGGTACGGCTCGTCGAGGAGGCCGGTGGGAAGATCCTCGCCCGCGTGGCGGACGTGCGCGACAGCGCGGCGTTGAAAGCCGTCGTCGACGAGGGTGTCGCCCAGTTCGGACGGCTCGACGTGGTCGTCGCCAACGCCGGCATCTGCACCTGGAACCGCTTCTGGGAGATGCCCGACGACCAGTTCGAAGAACTGATCGACATCAACCTGACGGGTGTATTCAAAACCCTCAAGGCCGCCACCCCCGCCATGATCGAGGCCGGCAACGGCGGATCGATCATCGTCATCAGTTCGGTCTCCGGTCTCAAGGCGATGCCCGGTCAGATCAACTACGCGGCAGCCAAGTTCGGCCTCGTCGGCGTCACCCAGGCGGCGGCCAAGGAACTCGGACCGTACCGCATCCGGGTCAACTCGATCCATCCCTACGGCGTGAACACCCCGATGGGCACCGACGTCAGCGTCCTGAAACTCTTCGAGAAGAATCCCTCGTGGGGCCCGAACTTCGTTCCGATCCTCGAGGGGAAGCCGACGGCCGCTCCCGACGACATCTCCGAAGCCGTCCTGTTCCTCGCGAGCGATCGCGCCTCCACGATCACCGGCAGCCAGATGGCCGTGGACCAGGGCAACTCGAAGGTCTGACGGTGGCGCGCACGGGGGCCGGAACCGTTCCGCACGCGTCGTTGCGGATCGGTCCGGTCACCCTGCGCAATCGCATCGTCTTCCCTGCGCACCTGACCAACTTCTCGGTCGACGGCACCGTCACCGACCGGCACATCGCGTACTACGAGGCCAGAGCACGCGGCGGCGCGTCGATGATCGTCACCGAGGAGCACACCGTGCACCCCTCGGACCGTCCCTACGAGAAGTTGATCCGCGGCTGGGATCCGGATGTCGTCACCGGTTACCGCCGTCTCACCGACGCCGTGCACCGGCACGGCACGCGGATCCTCGCGCAGCTCAACCACAACGGCGCGCAGGGCACCTCGATGTACACCGGGCAACCGTTGTGGGCTCCGAGCCCCGAACCCGACCCGCTCTTCCGCGAGGTCCCGCGCCCGATGACGAGATCCGACATCGCCGACCTTGTCGCGGGCTACGCGGACGTCGCCCGCCGCTGTGCCGAGACCGGCTTCGACGGTGTCGAGATCCAGTGTTCCCAGGCATCCGTCCTGCGTGCCTTCCTCGCACCCGCGACGAACCGTCGCGCCGACCGCTACGGCGGGGATCTCGCCGGGCGGGCACGTCTGCTGCTCGAGGTCGTGTCCGCCGTGAGACGGGCAGTCGGACGCGACCGTGTCGTGGGCGTGCGACTGACGGGTCACGACGGCACCGACGGCGGTGTCTGTCTCGACGACGCCGTGCAGGTCGCGCGGATGCTCGAGGCGAGTGGCGATGTCGACTACCTCAATACGTCCGTGGGCGTCGCGACCGAGACGTTGCATCTGATCGAAGCCCCGATGTCCACCCCGCACGGCTACTCGCTGTTCGTCCCCGACGCGATCCGGGCAGCGGTGTCGCTGCCGGTCGTCGGGGTCGGGCGCTTCACCCGCCCCGACCAGGTCGGCGCCGCGCTCGCCGACGGAGTGTGCGATCTCGTCGGCGCGGTGCGCGCACAGATCGCCGACCCGGACTTCGCGAACAAGACGCTCTCCGGACGCGACGACGAGATACGGCCGTGCATCGGCTGCAATCAGGACTGCATCGGACGGGTCGGGCTCAACCGTCCCATCGCGTGCGCGGTCAATGCTCACGCCGGGTACGAATCCGACGGTTCTGCCGCGCCCGCCGTACCGCAACGGGTCGTCGTGGTCGGCGGCGGACCCGCGGGATTGCAAGCGGCGGCGACTGCTGCTGCACAAGGGCATTCGGTGGTCCTGTTCGAGCGGGGCCGGCGCACCGGCGGCCAGATCCGCGAGGCCGCCGCCGCGCCGCACCGCGCCGAACTGCTGGGTGCGGTGACCCACCTCGACGCCGAGTGCCGCCGCAGGGGAGTGGACATCCGCACCGGCGCGACCGCCGATGCCACGACACTGCACGCGCTGGCACCCGACGTCGTGATCGTCGCGACGGGAGCGCGCCCACGCAGGCCCGACCGGGCGGGCGCGTCGGCACGGGTGAGCGATGTGCGCGACGTGCTCACCGGTCGTGCCGCACCCTCCGGACGCGTCCTCGTCGTCGACGATCTCGGCTTCCACCAGGCCACCTCGGTCGCCGAGTTGCTGGCCGACAGAGGGTGTGCGGTGACGGTATGCACGCCGGGGATGGTCGTGGGCCAGGATCTCGGTCCGACGCTCGAGCTCGACGGCTGGTTGCGCCGCGCCCGGGAGAAGCGGATCGAACGACTCACCGGCGTCGCCCTCGGCGGTGTCGTGGACCTGCCGGACGGCGCCGAGGTCACCCTGATCCACCACGCGACCGGCGAGCAGACGACGCTCACGGTGGACGCGGTCGTCGTCGTCACCCATCAGGATCCCGTCGACGAGCTGTGGCACGAGCTCTCGGAATGTGGCGCGAGGGTGATCCGCGTGGGCGACGCGGTGACGCCACGCCGCCTGCACGCCGCGATCGTCGAGGGGGACCGGGTCGCCAGGGAGCTCTAGCTTCTACGCCTCCACTTCGCGGCGCATGACGATCCGCGGCCAGCGGTCGAGACCGTGTTTCCGTTCCTCCGCGCGGATCCGGGCGAGGGCGGGGGAGAGGGCATCGTCCGCGACGGTGCGGAAGCCGAGACGCGCGTAGTACGGGCCGTTCCACGGCACGTCGCGGTAGGTCGTCAGCGACAGGGATCCGAAGCCGGCGTCCCGCGCCCACCCCGCGGCGTGCTCGATCAGCATGCGACCGATACCGCGACGCGCGTGGTCGGGATGCACCGACACCTGCTCGATGTGGACGCTGTCGTCGACGATGTCGGCCGCGAGATACGCGACCGGGAGCCCGTCTCCGTCGAACCACACCCAGCAGCGACCCGCGTCCCGATGGACGCGCAGATCCTCGACGGACGGGGGATCGTCGTCGGCCACGAAGGTCATACCGATCTCGGCGAAGGGCTTTCCCGCTGCGCGTTCGATCTCCTGCAGCACCGGCAGGTCGTCGTCGGTGGCCAGACGGATCGGGGGCAGATCCTTGTAGTAGTACATCGCCGTCGGCGAGTGCGCGTAGAGGCCGAACCGTTCGGTCATCGGTACGTACCCGGCCTTCGCGTACAGCGCGATCGCCTCGGGTTGCTCGCTGCCCGTCTCGAGGACCATGCGACGGCGACCGGCATCGGTCGCGGTCCGTTCGAGCGCACCCAGCACCCGTTCGGCCACACCGCGGCGCCGCGCATTCGCACGCACGTACATCCGCTTGATCTCGGCGTCCCCGTCGCGCAGTCCTCGATGCGAGGGCTCCGGAGCACGCCAACCGCCGATCCCGGCCGGGATCCCGTCGGTCAGTGCCAGGAGGAACACGCCGCGCGGGGGTCGGAATTCGTGCGGCAACAGCCCGGTGTCGTCGGGCCCGCCGTATCTCCGCACGTATTCGAGCTGAACTTCGCCGATGAGGGCCAGCACGTCCGGATCGTCCAGTGGACGAGGTTCGATCAGCACCGGGAAAGCGTACCGATCCGGTCCCGGCGTCCGGGCGGGCCTGCCGGGACCTCCGGGTTTCGTGCACGCCCGCGAAACCCTTAGCATCGGAGCGGTGATGCGGGAGCTCGCCGACGCCTACTGGACGGACATCGAACCCGGCCGGGTGACGGTGGCCGTCCCGGTCGGTGCGCTCGAACAGCACGGCCCGCATCTTCCCCTCGACACCGACACCCGGATCGCAGCCGCTGTCGCCGCCGCGCTGCCCGAGACGGTCCTTGCGCCGCCCCTGCCCTACGGAGCGAGCGGCGAGCACGAAGGCTTCGCCGGCACCGTGTCGATCGGTGCCGAGGTGACGAAGGCGCTGATCGTCGAATACGGCAGGTCGGTGTGCCGGTGGGCGAAACGGGTGGTCTTCGTCAACGGGCACGGTGGCAACGCCTATCCGCTGATCGAGGCGGTGAGCCTCCTGCGCTACGAGGGCCGCGACGCTGCCTGGCTTCCGTGCGCGGTGCCCGCGTCCGACGCCCACGCCGGTGTCACCGAGACGAGCCTGATGCTGCACCTGGCACCCGGGACGGTCGACATGGCCCGCGCGGCGGTGGGAGCGACGGAATCGATCGGCGCACTGATGCCTCGATTGCGCGAAGCCGGTATCGTCTCGGTGTCCGCGAACGGAGTGCTGGGAGACCCTACCGAGGCCACCGCAGAACTCGGCGCGCGCCTGTTCGCGAGTCTGGTCGAGCGGGCGCGTGCACAGGTCGCCCGGTGGGAGCCGGGAACGGAAGGAAGGCTTCGGTGAGTCGGGCGATTACTCCACAGGCGACGTCCCCGGAGGCGGCGCAGCCCGGGGCGACCCGGCTCCCCGACGGTTTCGGTGTGCGCATCGACGCTCGCGTGCGCAGCTTCGCCGGAGGACGTGTCCTCGTCGGAGGGTCACCCACGCGGATGCTGACACTCGCACCCGCCGCCGCGGCGATGATCGACGAGGACTTCGTCGAGGTGGTCGACGCGCGGAGTGCCGCGGTGGCGCGTCGCCTGCTCGACTCGGGTATCGGGAATCCTCGCCCGACGAAACTGCCGCCCAGTTCCGCCGTCACCGTCGTCGTACCGGTCAAGGACAATGCGCCCGGCCTCGCCCGTCTGCTCGCCGCTGTCGAAGGGCACGAGGTCGTGGTCGTCGACGACGGATCCGACAAGCCCGTCGAGCCACCGGCCCGCGGCCGAGTCCGGGTGATCAGGCACGAGACCGCACGCGGGCCGGCGGCGGCCCGCAACACCGGATTGCAGGAGGTGACAACGGAATTCGTCGCCTTCCTCGATTCCGATGTGGTGCCGCAGCTGGGCTGGCTCGAACGATCGCTGGGGCATTTCACCGATCCTGCGGTCGCTCTCGTCGCGCCACGCATCGTGGCCCTCGAACCCGACAGCAGCGCACTGGCGAAGTACGAGCACGCACGGTCGTCGCTCGATCTCGGCAGCCGGGAGTCCGCGGTCGTCGCGGGTGGTCCCGTCTCGTACGTGCCGAGCGCGGCATTGCTCGTGCGTCGCGACGCCCTCGTCGCCTGCGGTGGTTTCGACGAGACGATGCACGTGGCCGAGGATGTCGATCTGTGCCGGCGACTGCAGGGTGCGGGGTGGCGGTTGCGGTACGAACCCATCTCACGGGTCGCGCACGACCATCGCACCCGTCTCCGGACGTGGTTGACGCGCAAGGCGTTCTACGGCACCGGTGCGGCCCCGCTCGCGGATCGGCATCCGGGTTCCGTCCCGCCGGTGGTGATGTCGGTCTGGACGCTCCTCGCGTGTGTCGCGATCGCGACCTTCACCCGCATCGGGGTGATCGCAGCCGTGCTGACGCAGGTGGTCACCTTCGTGCGGTTGCGGCGGATGTTCTCCGGACTCGACCGGCCCGACCGCATCGCCGCGCTGCTCACCGCCCAGGGATTCGCCGGTGGTCTGTGGCAGGTGGCGTCGGCGGTGTGCCGGCACTACTGGCCGGTGACGGTCGTCGCAGCGGTGTTCTCCCGCAAGGTTCGCCGTGCGGTTCTGGCCTTCGCTGTGGCCGAAGGTATCTGGGACTGGAAGGCGCACCGCGAGAGCGGCGGGCTCGATCCTGTCCGCTATCTGCTCTACAAGCGCCTCGACGACCTCGCATACGGAGCAGGGTTGTGGAAGGGTGCGTTCGACGCCCGTACGGCGTCGGCGCTCGTACCCGATATCCGGAAGTGACATGATCCCGGCGCGCGCCGATGTGGTGATCGTCGGGGGCGGTAGCTGCGGGTGCGTTCTCGCCGCCCGGCTCAGCGACGATCCCGACCGCACCGTGCTGGTGCTCGAGGAGGGCGCGGTCTTCGGATCCGTGTCCGCCGTCCCGAAGGAGATCCGCGACGCCGCCGTCCTTCCGGTGGGTCCGGAAAGCCCGTGGGCGACGAGCTTTCCCGCACGGTTGACCCCCGACGTCGACGCGACCGTGACGCGCGGCAGGGTGCTCGGCGGATCCGGAGCGGTCAACGGTGCCTATTTCGTGCGCGCGCGACCGGCCGACTTCGCGTCCTGGCCTGCATCGTGGTCCTACGAGCAGGTGCTTCCGTACTTCCGGGCCACCGAGACCGACGCGGACTTCACCGGCGACCTCCACGGGGCCTCCGGTCCGATACAGGTCGCCCGGGTACCGCGCGACCGGATGCATCCGCTCTCGCGGGCCTTCACCGACGCCGCCGAACGCGCCGGTTTCGCTTCCGCCGCCGACCTCAACGCTCCGGGACCCGAGGGGGTCGGCGCGGTCCCGTCGAACGTCCGCGACGGGACGAGGGTGAGCCCGTTCCTCGCGTATCTGGCACCCGTCCTGGACCGGCCGAATCTGACGGTCGTCGGCGGGGTGAGCGCGACCCGCGTCGTGATCTCCGGTGATCGCGCGACGGGTGTCGAGATCGCCGGACCCGACGGACCGCGCACGGTCTCGGCCGGGCACGTGATCGTCGCCGCGGGCGCGGTGAGATCCCCCCAGTTGCTGATGCTCTCCGGCATCGGCCCGGCCGACGAACTGCGACGGCTCGGTATCGACCCGCTGCACGACCTTCCCGGGGTGGGCCGCGAATTCTCCGACCATCCGGAGTTCACCGTCCCGTACCGGTTCCGCCCGGGTCTCCCACCGCACACGATGCTGCTCGAGACGGTCCTGCACACCGAGAACCTCGAAGTGCGTCCGTACACCGCGGCTTTCGGAGCGGCGATCCCCGGCAGCGGCGTTCCGGATCCGGTTCTCGGCGTCGTCCTGACCCGCCCGCGCAGCCGCGGACGCATCGTGCTCGACGAACGCGATCCGAGGCGCCCACCGCTGCTCGACTACCGGTACCTGACGGACCCGGCCGACCGGAAGACCCTGGAGGAGGGTGTCCGGCTCGCGACCGATCTGCTCGCAGGGGTCGCCGGTGTCGTCGAGGCCGGCAGCGTGGACGCCGGCAACGGCAGGCTCGGAACGTCGCTGCATCTGTCCGGCACCTGCCGGATGGGCGACGACGAGCACGCCGTGGTCGACGAGTGGTGCCGCGTGCGCGGGACCGACCGGCTGAGCGTCGTCGACACCTCGGTGTTTCCGCAGGCACCGAGCCGGGGACCGCACGCGACCGCGGTGATGCTCGCCCATCGGGTCGCGACCGCCGCGAAGGCCGGACTGCCGTATCCGGTGTGATCCCGACTACAGTGGCGGGGGAGGAGGCGCCCGTACATGACGGATCGTGGAATCGCGACGACCAACCCCTGGGTGGCACTGGGTCCGGGAGCGGACGTGGCCGCGCACGCACGTGCGGTGCTGCGCGCGCACGGCACGTTCGTCTCCGCACGCGGCACGGATCGGCTCGACGGGGTGCGCTCGGTGGTCCGCGACTCGTGGAGCCGGAGCCTGCAGCGCGGCATCGATCCCGACGTCGTCGAGCAACCCGCGCTGCTCGACGGGCACGAACTCGAGGAGTACCGCGCCGGTCACCCGATGTCGCTGATCCGCCCGGTGGTGCGCAAACTCCTCGTCGAGGACGCCGCCGACAGCGGGCTGCTGGTCGCGATCACCGACGGGCAGGGCCGGCTGCTGTGGGTCGAGGGTGATCACGCCGCCCGCGACCGCGCCCTGTCGATGAGCTTCGTCGAGGGGGCCGACTGGAGCGAGGACCGCGTCGGCACCAACGCGCCGGGAACCGCTCTCGCCGTGGATCATTCGGTACAGATCTTCGGCGCCGAACATTTCAACCGCACGGTGCACGAATGGAGTTGTTCGGCCGCTCCGGTGCACGACCCCACCAGCGGACGGATCCTCGGTGCCATCGACATCACCGGCGGGCACCGCGTCGCCGCCCCCGAGGTCCTGCAGCTCGTCCGCGCCACGGTCGCTGCGGCAGAAGCCGAACTGCGGCTCCACGCCCTCAGCGGCCGCCCGCTGCTCCCCTCGGCGACGCCGCGCATCGAGACCATCGGCACCGGGCGTC
>NZ_AJVB01000047.1:0-15333 GCF_000278445.1 Rhodococcus sp. R1101 | reverse complement strand
GGAGGAGCAGGACAACGATCGCACGCCGTGTGGACACGGCCGCATGCTGCGCAAGGAGGACCCGCGCTTCGTGCGCGGCCGCGGCACCTACGTCGACGACGTCAGGCTGCCGGGAATGCTGCATCTCGCAGTGCTCCGATCGCCGGTCGCGCATGCCCGGATCAACAGCATCGATACGTCCGCCGCCCTCGCACACTCGAAGGTGCGGGCGGTGATCACGGGCGCCGACCTGGCCGAGAAGGGCCTGGCGTGGATGCCGACACTGTCGAACGACGTGCAGGCCGTGCTCGCCACCGACAAGGTGCGCTTCCACGGCCAGGAGGTCGCGTTCGTCGTCGCCGACGACCACTATTCGGCGCGCGACGCCCTCGAACTGATCGACGTCGACTACGAGATGCTCGACCCCGTCGTCGATGTGCGCACGGCCCTGTCGCCCGAGGCACCGGTGATCCGGACCGATCTCGAGGGGAAGACCGACAACCATTGCTTCGACTGGGAAACCGGCGATGCGGCGGCCACCGACGCGGTCTTCGCGAAGGCCGACGTCGTCACCCGGCAGGAGATCGTCTATCCGCGGGTGCACCCGGCGCCCATGGAAACGTGCGGTGCGGTCGCCGATTACGACCGGATCTCCGGAAAGCTGACGCTCTGGTCCACCACACAGGCCCCGCACGCCCATCGCACGCTGTACGCGCTGGTCGCGGGGCTGCCCGAACACAAGATCCGCGTCATCTCGCCCGACATCGGCGGTGGATTCGGCAACAAGGTGCCCATCTACCCCGGTTACGTCGGGGCGATCGTCGCGTCGCTGGTCACCGGACGGCCCGTCAAGTGGATGGAGGACCGCAGCGAGAACCTCATGAGTACCGGCTTCGCGCGCGACTACATCATGGTCGGGGAGATCGCGGCGACGAAGGACGGTCGCATCCTCGCCATCCGGTCCCGTGTCCTCGCCGACCACGGCGCGTTCAACGCCACCGCGGCCCCGGTGAAATATCCGGCCGGCTTCTTCGGGGTGTTCACCGGCAGTTACGACATCGAGGCCGCGTACTCCCACATGACCGCGGTCTACACCAACAAGGCACCCGGCGGCGTCGCCTACGCGTGCTCGTTCCGCATCACCGAAGCCGTGTACTTCGTCGAACGGCTCGTCGATTGTCTGGCCTACGACCTCGACATGGACCCGGCCGAACTACGACTGAAGAACCTTCTGCGCCCCGAACAGTTCCCGTACACGAGCAAGACCGGCTGGAAGTACGACTCCGGCGACCTACGAGACCACCATGCGCAAGGCCATGAACCTCGTCGGATACGAGGATCTGCGGCGCGAACAGGCCGAACGCCGCGCACGGGGCGAACTGATGGGCATCGGCATGTCGTTCTTCACCGAGGCCGTCGGCGCGGGGCCGCGCAAGGACATGGACATCCTCGGTCTCGGCATGGCCGACGGCTGCGAACTGCGCGTCCATCCCACCGGTAAGGCCGTGGTGAGGCTGTCGGTGCAGTCCCAGGGGCAAGGACACGAGACGACCTTCGCGCAGATCGTCGCGGAGGAGATCGGCATCCCGCCCGACGACATCGACGTCGTCCACGGCGACACCGACAACACCCCCTTCGGGCTCGGCACCTACGGAAGCCGCTCGACACCGGTGTCCGGCGCGGCCGCCGCGCTGGTCGCCCGCAAGGTGCGCGACAAGGCGAAGATCATCGCATCGGGCATGCTCGAGGTCTCCGTCGCCGATCTCGAATGGGAGAAGGGCACCTTCCGGGTCAAGGGCGACCCGTCGGCGTCGGTCACGATCCAGGACATCGCGATGCGCGCCCACGGCGCCGGCGATCTGCCCGAAGGTCTCGAAGGCGGTCTCGAGGCGCAGATCTGCTACAACCCCGAGAACCTGACCTATCCCTACGGCGCCTACTTCTGTGTCGTCGACGTCGATCCCGGCACCGCGGAGGTGAAGATCCGCCGGTTCCTGGCCGTGGACGACTGCGGCACCCGCATCAACCCGATGATCATCGAGGGGCAGGTGCACGGTGGCATCGTCGACGGGATCGGCATGGCCCTGATGGAGATGATCGCGTTCGACGAGAACGGAACGTGCCTGGGCGGGTCGTTCATGGACTACCTGATCCCCACCGCCCTCGAGGTGCCCACGCTCGAGACGGCGTTCACCGTCACCCCGTCACCGCATCACCCGATCGGCGCGAAGGGCATCGGCGAATCCGCCACGGTCGGTTCCCCACCCGCGATCGTCAACGCCGTGGTCGATGCGTTGAAACCCCTCGGCGTCCGGCACGCCGACATGCCGTTGACACCGTCGCGGGTATGGGAAGCCATGCAGGGTCGCGCGACCCCACCGATCTGAGCGACGCGACAGAAGGATTCGAGTGGAACGAGCGGAGTACGAGGACATGGACCTTGCGGTGCGGGCAGCACAGTTGCGCAGCGAACGCCGCCCGTTCGTGGAAGCGACCGTCGTACGGGCACAGCCGCCGACGTCCGCGCACTCGGGCGACCGGGCGCTCGTCCACGCCGACGGCACGATCGAGGGGTTCGTGGGCGGACAGTGCACCGAGAACTCGGTGCGCGAAATGTCCCGCACGGTGCTCGAGCGAGGGGAGAGCATGCTCCTACGGGTGCTGCCGGCCGGAGCCGCCGAGTTCCCCGACACCCCGGGGGCGACGATCGCGGTCAACCCGTGCATGTCCGGTGGGGCCACCGAGATATTTCTCGAACCGCGGATGCCTGCCCTCCTGGTGGCCGTCTTCGGGGACTCGCCCGTGGCCGACGCCGTGAGCGACTTCGCGCGGCGCGTCGACTACTCGGTGGAACGGATCCGCGGGACGAGCGTGCCCGCCGAGGCTTCGGTGGTGATCGTCGCGAGTCACGGAGGTGACGAGGGGAGTGTGATCCGCGCGGCACTCGACGCCGGAAGCCGCTATATCGGCCTGGTCGCCAGTCACACCCGTGGCGCCGCGGTGCTCGACGAGGTGGATCCGACCGACGACGAGCGTGCCCACGTGCACACCCCGGTCGGGCTCGATATCGGTGCCCGCACCCCCTCGGAGATCGGACTGTCGATCGTTGCCGACATCGTGCGAGTCGCGCGCAGCGGCGGCCTCACCCGCGCCTCCGAGGAGAGTTGTCGACGCGTCGAGGTGCCGAGGGAGGCGGAGTCGAAGCCGCAGACGGCCGTCGACCCGGTGTGCGGGATGACCGTCACGATCACCGAGTCCACCCCGCACCTCGTCGTTGCGGGCCGGACGATGTGGTTCTGCTGCCCGGGTTGCCGCAGCCGCTTCGAGAAGGACGACGTCGCGTGACCGACCCGTCCTCTCCGGGCATCTTCACCGGCATCGACGACGTGACGGCCAGGTTCGACAGCCACGATCACCTGCTCGATCAGGGCACCGCCGCCGCTATCCACCTCGCCGTCGCATTGGGGCGACCGCTGTTGCTCGAGGGCGAGCCGGGGGTCGGCAAGACCACTGCCGCCAAGGTGCTCGCGCAGATCCTCGGCAGCCCGCTGATCCGGTTGCAGTGCTACGAGGGACTGTCGGTCGCCGAGGCCCTCTACGACTGGAACTACCAACGCCAGTTGCTCGCGATCCGGCTCGCCGAGGCGCGCGGCGACGTTCCCGCCGAAGCCGACCTGTACTCCGAGGAATACCTCCTCGAACGCCCCATCCTGCGCTGCGTCCGCCATCGCGGCGACACACCCGCCGTTCTGCTCGTCGACGAGATCGACCGTGCCGACGACGAATTCGAGGCGTTGTTGCTCGAATTCCTGGGGGAGTTCGCCGTCACCGTTCCCGAACTCGGCACCCTCACCGCGACCCGCCCGCCCGTCGTCGTGCTGACCTCGAATCGGAGCCGCGACCTGCACGACGCACTGCGGCGACGTTGCCTGTACCACTGGATCGACTACCCCGACCGCGCCCGGGCGGTGGCGATCCTGCGTCGCACGGTGCCATCGGCGAACATCGCGCTCGTCGAACGTGCCACGGATTTCGTCGCGGTGGCCCGCCGGCTCGATCTCGACAAGGCACCCGGAATCGCGGAGACCATCGACTGGGTATCGGCCCTCGCCGCGCTCGGTGTCACCGACCTCGTCCGGCCCGAAGCGGCGATGTCGCTCGCGGCACTGGCGAAGACTCCCGACGACGGCGACGCGCTGGGGGAGGCGCTGACCCGCTTCGTCTCCACCGAAGTGTCGTGAGCGCCGGGCTGCTCCCCGGGGTCGATCACGCCGCCTTCACAGTCGCGTTGGTCGACCGGCTCAGGTCCGCCGGGATCGTGGTCCCGGCGGACGGAGCGGCGACCTTCACGCGCGGCTTGCGTGCGTGTCCGCCGACCACCCGGACTCGGTTGTACTGGACTGCGCGGCTCACCCTCGTCGACCGGTACGAGAGCCTGTCCACCTTCGATACGGTCTTCGACCGGGTGTTCGGCGAGGCGCCAGTTCCGCTCGACCCGCACGCCCGTCGCACGGGACCCGAGGACGAAGGCGCGCCGGGGGCGTCGACACCGGACGGACCCCGCCGGCCCAGCGGGGTTCCCCCTTCCGGACACGACGTACCGTGGGTCACCAGGACGATCGTCGAGTCCGCAGAGGGGGAGCGGGCGCCCGGTCGCCCGGGGCGCGAGGTGGCGAGCGCACTGGCCGAGATCGCCGATCAGCGGTTCGACGACCTCGACCCGGCGCAACTCGCACTCCTCGAGGCATGGATCGAAGCGGCCGGAGCGCGCTGGGCGACCCGCCGCACCCGCCGCCGGGTCGAAGGCCGTACCGGACGCGTCGACATCCGCGCGAGCATCGCCGCCTCCCGCGGCACCGGGTTCGAGCCGCTCCGCCTGATCCGCACGCGACCGGGTCGACGCCGGCGGCAGATCGTCGTGTTCTGCGATGTCAGCCGTTCCATGCGTCCCCACATCGGGGTGTATCTACATCTCGTCCGTGCGCTCGCGCACACCGGAACGGCCGAGGTCTTCGTGTTCTCCACCACAGCTGCGCGTCTGACACCCGTGCTCCGGCACCGGTCGGTCGACCAGGCGATCGACGTCGCCAACGAGCGGGTACGGACGCGGTTCGGAGGCACCCGCATAGCCGGTTCCCTCGCCGAGGTGGTCGCCTCGCGTCACGGACACCTGATGCGCGGAGCGATCGTCGTCGTCGCGTCCGACGGTTGGGACAGCGACGATCCCACCGACCTCGCCCACGTCCTGGCCAGGATCCGGCGTCGCGCGCACCGGTTGGTGTGGCTCAACCCCCGGGCGGGGCAGTCCGGCTTCACGCCCTCGACCGGGCCGATGTCCGCCGCGCTTCCGCACTGCGACGCGATGGTGGCGGCCGACACACTCGTGGCCCTGCAGCACGCCGTCGACGTCGTCACGTCCACCGGTACGGGGGACGGGGGACTCCGACGGCGTGTCGTAGGTCATGGCGTGGACGTCCTACCCTGGTAGCCATGGCAACATCCGAGCTCGCGTCTCCCGCGCAGCTTCCGGCGCCCGCCCCCATGAGGGGAAACCCGCCGGCACTGCTGATTCTCTTCGGCCTCCTCGCAGCGATCGTCGCGGCGTTCGCGGTCGGACTGTCCGCTGCCCAGGCTCTGGTGTTGCTCGGTATCCCCGACCCCGGTCCGCTCACGACCTACGGGCTTCCCGCGGTGCGCGCGATCTCCGAGATCGCGACGGTCATCACGATCGGGTCGCTGTTCTTCGCCGCCTTCCTCGTACCCCCGCAGCGGAGCGGGGTACTCGACGTCGGCGGCTATCGCGCCGTGCGGACGGCAGGTGTCGCCGCAACGGTATGGGCGGTCACCGCCGCGCTGATGGTGCCGCTGACCCTGTCCGACACTTCCGGCAGTCCGCTGAGCGAGGCCATCCGTCCGGAAAACCTGTTCTCGGCACTCGGACAGGTGGAGGTCGCGCTGGCCTGGGCCTGGACGACCGTCCTCGCGCTGATCACCGCGCTGCTGGCCCGGCTCGCGGTGCGCTGGTCGTGGACGCCGTATCTGTTGCTGCTGTCGTTCGTCGCCCTCATGCCGATCGCCCTGACCGGGCACTCCTCGTCGGGTGGTTCGCACGACATGGCGACCAACAGCCTCGTGCTGCACCTCGGCGCGGCGTCCGTCTGGGCCGGCGGGTTGTTCGCGCTGCTCGCCCATTCGATGCGGGGCGGGGAGCACACCGATGTCGCCGCCCGGCGGTTCTCCTTCGTCGCCGGACTCGCGTTCGTGGTGATGGCTGTCAGCGGCGTGATCAACGCTGCGGTCCGCATGTCGTTCGACGACCTGACGACCACCACCTACGGCAGGCTGCTGCTCGCGAAGACCGTCGCGCTGGTCCTGCTCGGCATCTTCGGCTGGGCCCAGCGACGCCGGGCGCTGCCGGCCCTCGAGGCCGACCCCACCAGCCGGTCCGCTCTCGTGCGGTTCACCGTCGCCGAGGCGTTCGTCCTCGCCGCCACGATCGGCCTGGCCGTGGGACTCGGTCGCACGCCTCCGCCGCCCCCGCCTTCGGTGCCGACGATCCAGGAGGTCGAGCTCGGATACCAGCTCGACGTACCCCCGTCCTTCGTGAGCCTGTTCTTCGGCCAATGGCGATTCGACCTCATCTTCGGCACTGCCGCACTCGTACTCGCCGCCGCCTACGCCGTCGGTCTGTGGACCCTGCGCAAGCGTGGCGACTCGTGGCCGCTCGGCCGGTCGATCGCCTGGTTCTCGGGCTGCTTCGTGCTGTTCGTCGCCACCAGTTCCGGCGTCGGCATGTACTCCCCGGCGATGTTCAGCGTGCACATGGGCGCGCACATGGCCCTGTCGATGCTCGTTCCCGTACTTCTGGCGCTCGGCGGGGCGATGACCCTCGCCCTGCGTGCGTTCAAGCCGGCCGGACGCAACGCCCCTCCCGGCCCGCGCGAATGGATCCTCGAGTTCCTCCACAGCCCGCTGTCACGCTTCTTCACGCACCCGATCGTCGCGTCCGTGATGTTCGTCGGCGGTTTCTACGGGTTGTATCTCGGAGGGATCTTCACCGCGTTCATCGACAGTCACACCGCCCACGTCCTGATGAACCTGCACTTCCTGCTGAGCGGCTACCTGTTCTACTGGGTGGTGATCGGCGTCGACCCGTCGCCACGCGACCTGCAGCCCGTGACGAAGCTGGCCATGGTCTTCGGCTCGCTCCCGTTCCACGCCTTCTTCGGTGTGACGCTCATGAGCATGGGCGCGGTGATGGCCGAGAGCTACTACCGTGGCCTGGCCCTGCCGTGGAACTACGACCTGTTCTCCGATCAGAAGGTCGGCGGCAGCATCGCGTGGTCGGCCGGCGAGATTCCGCTCGTACTCGTGATGCTCGCGCTGCTCGTCCAGTGGTCGCGCACCGACCGGCGCACGGCCCGGCGCGTCGACCGGGCTGCGGAGCGCGACGACGACGCCGACCTCGCGGCACACAACGCGATGTTCGCCGAGCTGGCGCGCCGCGACCGCGAAGGCCGCTAGCCGCGCCGATCCGACGCGCACATCCTGTCGCGCCGCGGCGAATCGGACGAATGCGGACACCGCGGCCGGACGGCCCGTATCGTCACTCGACGTGACCCGTACCACGCGCGTCCCCGCCCTGCTGCTCGCCGGTGCTCTGGCACTGCTGACGACCGTCGTGTCACCTCCCGCGGTGGGCGCGAACCCGGCGCCGGGAAAGGCTCTCGAGGTCGCCCCGCTCGAGCCGGAATCGTCCCTGCCCGGGGCGTCCTCGGCTCGCGTCCTCGCCTACACCACGCAGTGGCGCGACGGCACCCCGACCACGGCGACCGGGGCACTGTTCGTCCCTGCCGGCACGCCGCCCGAGGGCGGGTGGCCCGTCGTCGCATGGGCCCACGGCACGGTCGGTCTCGACGATTCGTGCGCGCCGTCGCGGTTGCCGCGTACCCCGCGCGACACCACCTATCTCGATCACTGGCTCGGGCAGGGCTACGCCGTGGTGGCAGCCGACTATCCGGGCCTGGGCTCGGACGGACTGCACCGCTATCTGGACGGGCAGAGTGCCGCGAACAGCGTGATCGACATCGTGCGGGCGGGGCGCGCCGTCGAGCCGGCGCTGTCCGATCGTTGGGTCGTGATCGGGCAGTCGCAGGGTGGGCACGCGGGGCTGCACACCGCGCACACGGCGACCACCCGCGCACCCGAACTGGACTTCCGAGGGACGCTCACGACGGGCGCGCCGTCCAACCTCGAGTACCTGTTCCCGCTCGGATTCCCGGGCTTCCCCGATCTCGGTCTCGACGGGCTCACGGCGTTCGCCGCCTACATCTTCGCGGGCCTGCGCGACGCCGATCCTGCCCTGGACGTCGACGGATACCTCACTCCTCTCGGTCGCGAAGTGGTCGACGCCGCCGAGCGACTCTGTTACGACGAGCTGATGGACCGCTACGGCGAGGTCGGCATCGGTGAGGTCCTCGCCCGTCCGCTGAGCGACGACCGATTCCGCGCCGCCTTCACCGACTATGTCGCGGTGCCGACCCGTGGTTACGACCGGCCACTGTTCCTCGCCCAGGGTCTGCGCGATACGACGGTGCCCGCGCCGCTCGCGTTCGAACTGATCGGGGACCTGTGGGCCGGAGGCGCGAACGCGCAGTTCCGGACGTATCCGACAGGGCATTCCGAGACGATGTTCGCGTCGCTGCCCGACACCACCGGGTTCGTCGCCGACCTGCTGCGGCGCTGACGCCGGCGCGGCCCGGGCATCCCGTGGTCGCACGATGTGGGTAATCGACCGTCGCCCGATACGCTGGTGGTCATGGCGGAGTTCATTTACACGATGAAGAAGGTGCGCAAGGCGCACGGTGACAAGGTCATCCTCGATGACGTCACCATGAGCTTCTACCACGGCGCGAAGATCGGCGTCGTCGGACCCAACGGCGCGGGCAAGTCGTCGATTCTCAAGATCATGGCCGGGCTCGATCAGCCCAGCAACGGTGAGTCCTTCCTCGATCCGGAGGCCACCGTCGGCATCCTCCTGCAGGAGCCGCCCCTCAACGAGGAGAAGACGGTCAAGGAGAACGTCGAGGAGGGTCTCGGCGAGATCAAGGTCAAGCTCGATCGTTTCAACGAGATCGCCGAGCTCATGGCCACCGATTACTCCGACGAGCTGATGGAGGAGATGGGCAAGCTCCAGGAGGAGCTCGATCATGCCAACGCATGGGATCTCGACTCGCAGCTCGAGCAGGCCATGGATGCGCTGCGCTGCCCTCCGCCGGACGAGCCCGTCACCCATCTCTCCGGTGGTGAGCGTCGCCGTGTCGCGCTGTGCAAGCTGCTGCTGAGCAAGCCCGACCTGCTGCTCCTCGACGAGCCCACCAACCACCTCGACGCCGAGTCGGTGCTGTGGCTCGAGCAGTTCCTCGCGTCCTACCCGGGTGCCGTGCTGGCCGTCACCCACGACCGGTACTTCCTCGATCACGTCGCGCAGTGGATCTGCGAGGTCGACCGCGGCAAGCTGCATCCCTACGAGGGCAACTACTCCACCTACCTGGAGAAGAAGGCCGAGCGCCTCGAGGTGCAGGGCAAGAAGGATCAGAAGCTGCAGAAGCGGCTCCGCGAAGAGCTCGAGTGGGTCCGCTCCGGTGCCAAGGCCCGGCAGACGAAGAACAAGGCGCGTCTGGCCCGCTACGAGGAGATGGCCGCGGAGGCCGAGAAGCACCGCAAGCTCGACTTCGAGGAGATCCAGATCCCGACGCCGCCGCGTCTGGGCAACGTCGTCGTCGAGGTCGAGCACCTCGACAAGGGCTTCGACGGCCGCGTCCTGATCAAGGACCTGTCGTTCACGCTGCCGCGCAACGGCATCGTCGGTGTCATCGGCCCCAACGGTGTCGGTAAGACCACGCTGTTCAAGACGATCGTCGGGCTCGAGGAGCCGGACAGCGGCACCGTCAAGGTGGGCGACACGGTCAAGCTCAGCTACGTCGACCAGAACCGCGCGAACATCGATCCGAAGAAGACGGTCTTCGAGGTGGTCTCCGACGGTCTCGACTTCATCGAGGTCGGGCAGAACGAGATGCCCTCGCGCGCCTATGTGAGCGCGTTCGGTTTCAAGGGTCCCGACCAGCAGAAGCCGGCCGGTGTGCTCTCCGGTGGTGAGCGCAACCGCCTCAACCTGGCGCTCACGCTCAAGGAGGGCGGCAACCTGATCCTCCTCGACGAGCCGACCAACGACCTCGACGTCGAGACCCTGTCGTCGCTCGAGAACGCGCTGCAGCAGTTCCCGGGCTGCGCCGTCGTGATCTCCCACGACCGCTGGTTCCTCGACCGCACCTGTACCCACATCCTGGCGTGGGAGGGCAACGTCGCCGAGGGCCAGTGGTTCTGGTTCGAGGGCAACTTCGAGGCCTACGAGGCGAACAAGGTCGAGCGCCTCGGTGCGGACGCCGCACGTCCGCACCGTGTCACGCACCGGAAGCTCACGCGTGACTGAGTCGAACGGTCACCGGCCCTACCGGTGCCCGATCGAGGTGCGCTGGGGCGACTCCGACCGGCTGGGGCACGTCAACAACGCCAAGGTCGTCGAGTACCTGCAGGAGGGACGCATCAAGTTCTTCCTGAGCGAGCTGCCGTCGCGCGACGCGGTTGTCGTCCGGAAGATGGACGTCGAGTTCCTGCGGCCGCTCAAGGACTCGTCGGCGCCGATCGAGGTCGAGACAGCGGTGCTGCGTCTCGGCACCAGTTCGTTCACGGTGCGCCAGACGATCCTCGACAGGGAGGGCGTGGTGTGCGCCGTCGCCGACACCGTGCTCGTCGGTTTCGATCCCGCGACCGACACGTCCCGGCCGCTGAGCGACGAGGTCCGGGCGGTGCTCGACCGGCACCGTATCGCCACTACCGTCTGACCCAGCGGTCCTTCCGCTGCTGTCCGACCCGCCGGTTCCGGCACCCCGACTGCGCGCCGCGGATAGGCTCGATCACGAGTCCGTCCGCGGCGCGCGGTGTATCCGCCCGACAGAGCAGGAGGGGTGTCGATGGCCGATCCGGCTGTGGCGCAGAAAAGTTCAACGGGTGGCGACATCTCTCCCGAAGTCGTCCTCGAGCGGATCTACGAGCGCTCCGGAGAGTTCGCGACCGACCCCGGCGCAGCCGCGCTCGCGCACCTACACCTCGGTCGTCACCGCGAGGAGGACACTGCGGTCGTCGGCGTGCGCCGCACCGACACCCTCGGTGTCGCCGTGCAGATCGTCACCGACGACATGCCGCTGCTCGTCGAGTCGGTGCTGGCGCTGCTCTCGCGGCTCGGTGTCTCGGTGGGGGCCGTCATCCACCCCGTCCTGGCGGCGCGACGAAACGCGGAGGGTGACCTCGAGCGCCTGGCCGACGAAGGGGGCGGTGCCTCCGGCGGAACCCCCGAATCGTGGATGCACATCCAGCTGCGCGGCCCCGTCGACGACGAGGCGGTCGACGAGATCGAGCACGGACTGCGGCGTGTGCTGTCCGACGTACGCCAGGTGGCCTCGGACTCGGACGCGATGCACGCCCTGCAGCGCGACATCGCGGACGCGTTCGACGCCCTGGCCGCCCATCCGCCCACGCAGTACACGGCCGACGAACTCGCCGAGACCGCCGCACTGCTGCGATGGTTGAGCGGCGGAAATTTCATCCTCCTCGGCTACCGGCGCTACGACTTCATCCCCGACGGCGGCGGGGGGAACGTCCGCGCCACCCCCGTGTCCGGCAGCGGTAGGGGAGTGCTGCGCACCGATGCGGCGGTGGGGGACCCGCTCGACCTGCCCGGTGAGGTCGGCACGGGCCGGCGCCCGCTGCTCGTCCTCACCCAGGGAGCCCTTCCCGCCACCGTGCACCGCTCCGTCTATCCGTACTTCGTCGGCGTCGCCCGGCTCGACGCCGACGGCGCGCTGGTCGGGGAGGATCGTTTCCTCGGCGTCCTCACGGTGACGGCCCTGCACGAGAACATCCTCGACATCCCCGTCGTGTCACGCCGGGTGCGTGAGGTCGTCGCGCGGGCGCGGGTCGATCTGTCGTCCTACAGCGGTCAGGCGATGCTCGAGATCATGCAGACCGTGCCGCGCGCGGAACTGTTCTCCATGGATACCGACACCCTCTACGAGACCGTCAGCGCTGTGGTCGACATCCGCCGGCAGGTGCGGTTGTTCGTCCGCGTCGACACTTACGGACGGTACATCTCGTGCCTGGTCTATCTGCCGCGCGACCGCTACACGACGAAGGTGCGCGTCGCGATCCAGGACATCCTGCTGCGCGAGTTCGGTGGTGGCGTGCTCGACTACACCGCCCGTGTCTCCGAACGTGACCTGGCGTTGCTGCACGTGACGATCCGGTTCTCCGGGCGCGCGCGACGCCAGGTGGACACTTCGGAGGACAACCGTCTGCGTATCCAGGCGATGCTCGCGGAGGTGACCCGCAACTGGGCCGACCGTCTCGGGGAAGCAGCCGCCGTCACGGGTGATCTCGATCCGCTGCTGGTGCAGCGGTATGCCGAGGTCGTGCCCGAGGCGTACAAGGAGGACTTCGACTCCGAACGCGCTCTGTTCGATCTGATGCGTCTCGAGGCGCTCGACTCCGGTGATCTCGACACGCATCTGTACCGGCCCGGATCCGGCGATCCGCTGTCGTTGCGCTTCACCCTGTATGTGGCGGATGAGACCGTCACCCTCGGCCGGATCCTGCCGGTGTTGCAGAGCCTCGGCGTCGAGGTCGTCGACGAGCGGCCGTACCGTTTGCCACGCTCGGACGGGATCGACTGCTGGATCTACGATTTCGGACTCTGCCTGCCCGAGGACATCGAGCCCGAGGTCGTCGAGGCCGACCCGACTCTGGCGGGGCGCCTGACCGAGACCTTCACCGTGGCATGGCGGGGTGCGGTCGAGACCGACCGTTTCAACCAGCTCGTGCTGCGCGCCGGGCTCACCTGGAAACAGGTCGTGCTGCTGCGGGCGTACGCGAAATACCTGCGCCAGACCGAATTCCCGTACAGCCAGTACAACATCGAAGGCGTCCTGCTCGGTGCCCCCCACACCGCGAGCCTGCTCGCCGGATTGTTCGGGGCCCGCTTCGATCCGGACAGCGCATCGGCCGAACGCGAACGTGAGATCGTCGACGAACTCACCGCGACGATCGCCGAGGTCACCGCGCTGGCCACCGACCGGATCCTGCGGGGATTGTTCTCCCTGATCCGTGCCACGCGCCGCACCAACTTCTACGTGGCCGGCGGAATCGGGAACGAACACCCGGACGGCCGCGCGTTGTCGCTCAAGTTCGATCCGCAGCGCATCGCCGAACTACCCCAACCACGACCGGCTTTCGAGGTGTTCGTCTACGCTCCGGACGTCGAGGGTGTCCATATGCGGTTCGGTCCCGTCGCCCGTGGTGGTCTGCGCTGGTCCGACCGCCGGGAGGACTTCCGCACCGAGGTGCTCGGTCTGGTCAAGGCGCAGGCCGTGAAGAACGCGGTGATCGTGCCGGTGGGAGCGAAGGGCGGGTTCGTCGTCAAGCACGCTCCGCGTCCGACCGGCGACGCCGAGGCCGACCGTCGCGCGGTCCGGGAGCGCGGCGAACGGTGCTATCGGTGCTTCATCGCCGGTCTGCTCGACATCACCGACAACCTCGACGCGGCCCGCAACGAAGCGGTGCCGCCGCCGCGGGTCGTGCGCCACGACGAGGACGACCCGTATCTCGTGGTGGCCGCGGACAAGGGCACGGCATCGTTCTCCGACATCGCCAATTCCGTTGCGGCGGAATACGGTTACTGGCTCGGCGACGCCTTCGCCTCCGGTGGTTCCGCCGGTTACGACCACAAGGAGATGGGCATCACCGCACGCGGTGCGTGGGAGAGCGTCCGGCGCCACTTCCGCGAACTCGGATCCGACCCGCAGACCGACGATGTCACCGTGGTCGGCATCGGTGACATGAGCGGCGACGTCTTCGGTAACGGCATGCTGCTCAGCCGGCACATCAGGCTCGTCGCGGCGTTCGACCACCGTCACATCTTCCTCGACCCCGATCCCGACCCGCAGCGGTCGTTCGACGAGCGTCGCCGGCTGTTCGCACTGCCCCGGTCGTCGTGGAGGGACTACTCGGAAGAGCTCATCTCGGCAGGAGGCGGGGTGTGGGAGCGGGCGGCCAAGTCCGTGCCCGTCGGCCCCGAGGCGCGCGCGGTACTCGACCTTCCCGACGACATGACCGAACTCCCACCGCCCGAACTGATCCGCGCGATCCTGCGCGCGCCGGTCGACCTCCTGTGGAACGGCGGCGTCGGCACCTATGTGAAGGCGTCGACGGAAACCCACGCGGAGGTGGGAGACAAGAGCAACGACGGCGTGCGTGTCGACGGCCGCGACCTGCGCGCCCGGGCCGTGGGCGAAGGGGGCAATCTCGGTGTCACACAACGCGGCCGAATCGAGTTCGCCCGCACCGGCGGCAAGATCAACACCGATGCGATCGACAACTCGGCCGGTGTCGACAGCTCCGACCACGAGGTCAACATCAAGATCCTGCTCGACGGCATGGTCACCACCGGTGAGCTCGCGGCGGAGGACCGTAATCCGCTGCTCGCGTCGATGACCGACGACGTCGCCGATCTCGTTCTCGCCGACAACATCTCGCAGAACGCCGTGCTCGGACTGGAGCGGGCCGCCGCACCGTCCCTGCTGGGGGTGCATCGCCGGTTGCTCGCGGCCCTCGAACTGGATCGGGGACTCGACCGCGACCTCGAGGCGCTGCCCGACGAGGCCGAGTTCGACCGCCGCGCAGCCGCAGGGGAGGGATTGACCTCGCCGGAGCTGTCGCAGCTCCTCGCTCATGTCAAACTCGCCCTGGTCGACGACCTGCTCGCCACGGATCTGCCCGACAGCGAGACCTTCGCGGCGATCCTGCACGACTACTTCCCGCAGGCTCTGCGTGAGCGGTTCCGCACCGGGATCAGGGCGCATCCGCTGCGTCGGCAGATCGTCGCGACGCTGCTGGCGAACACCACCGTCGACAACGGTGGCCCCACCTACGTCTACCGACTCGCCGAGGAGGCCGGGGCGACGGCGACCGACGCCATCCGCGCTTACGCCGCCGTCACCACCGTCTTCGGGTTGCCGGGGCTGTGGGACGAGATCCGCGCCGCCGGGCTGCCCGTCGACATCGAGGACGATCTGCTGCTCGAATCCCGCCGCGTGCTCGACCGCGCGTCGCGTCGCCTGCTCGCCACACGGCCGCAACCCCTCGCCGTCGGTGCCGAGATCAGCCGGTATCGCGACGCCTTCGCCCGCCTCGCTCCGCGCGTCGGGAAGTGGATGCGCGGGCACCACGCCGAGGACTTCGAGC